>JBBIIW010000187.1:0-6276 GCA_037446305.1 Candidatus Rokuibacteriota bacterium | reverse complement strand
GGCTGGCGGCGCTCTGCCTGGCGATCGTGCGCGACCGCCCGGACGGCGCGGCCGTGGAGGCGGCGCCGGGGCTGGGCGCCGTGGTGCGGGGCGCCCGCAGCGTGCTCGCCAACGCCCACACCTGGCCCCCCTTCCTGGCCTTCTTCTGCCTCTACTCGGCGGCGGGCAACCAGATGCTGTGGCTCGTGCCCTACCTGCGCGACGTGTACGGGCTGCCGACGACGACGGCCGCCGGCTACGCCACCGCCACGGCCACCGCCCTGCTCGTGAGCGCGCCCCTCACCGGCTGGCTCTCGGACGCCGTGCTCCGGCGGCGCAAGCTGCCCTTCGCGATCCTGGTCACCGCCCAGCTGGTGATCTGGGTCGTCTTCGTCGCCACCCTGGGCATCCTCCCGCTGGCCGGCGTCTACGCGCTGCTGTTCCTGCTGGGGGCGGTCAGCGGCGCCTTCGTGCTGGTGTGGCCGATCGGGCGGGAGGTGAACCCGCCGCACCTGGGCGGCGTGGCGGTGGCCGTCGTCAACTTCGGCGGCTTCCTGGGCGCGGCGCTGACCCAGGGCCCGGTGGGCGCCGTCCTGGACGCCCGGTGGGCGGGCGCCCTGCAGGACGGCGCCCGCGTCTACGCGACCGAGGCCTACCGGGCGGCCTTCGGCGTGTGCGCCCTGTTCGTCCTGCTGGCCGCGGCCCTGGCCCTGCTGCTGCGCGAGACGCGCGGGCGCAACGTTTACGCCGAGCTGCGGCGCCCCACCGTCCGATCCTGACAGCGGGGCCCCCTTTCGGCTATCTTGGGGACACAGCCCGCGCCGATGATGCCCCCCGAGCCCGCCCGGAAGCCCACCGTGCCGCGGCCGGCATGAAGCTGGCCTCGAAGATCTTCCTGGCCTCGGCGGTGGTGATCGTGGTCCTGGTCGGCGTGGGCGCCTGGAGCCTCCGGGCCGTCGGCCGCCTGGCCGCCGTGAACCGCGAGATCACGATGCGCGCCGTGCCCACCGTCCACCACGCCTCGGCCGCCCGCGACGCCGTGCGGGGCCTCGTCCGCCTGGAGACCCGGTTCCTGGTCCTGAGCGATCGCCGCTACGCCGCCCTGTGGGACGAGCAGGCGGCGCGGGCGGCGGGCGACCTGGAGCGGCTGGTCGAGCTGGTGCGCAGCGCCCGCGAGCAGGCCCTGCTCACGGCGGCCCGCATCGCGTTCACCCGGTACCAGTCCCTGGTGGAGGAGGAGCGGGCCTTGCTGGCCAGCGGCGAGCGGCAGCGGGCGCTGCGGCTGGCCGAGGTGGAGACCCAGGCCCTGGCCGACCAGGTGGAGCGAAGCCTCGAGGAGCTGATCGCCGCGGTCAACGCCGACACCCGCCGGGCCCAGGCCGAGGCGGCGGTCCTGGAGGCCCGGACCTGGACCGGCGTGCTGGTGGCGCTCGGGAGCGCCCTGGCCCTGGCGCTGGCGGCGACCTTCCTGATCGCCCACCGCCTGACCCGCCGCCTGCGCCGGCTCTCGGCGGCCACCGCGGCCGTCGCCGCCGGCCGCTTCACCGAGCCGGTGCCCGAGACCGGCCGCGACGAGGTGGCGGTGCTGGGCCGGGGCTTCAACGCCATGGCCGCCGAGCTGCGTCAGCTCGACGAGCTGAAGGAGACGTTCCTGGCCACGGTCTCCCACGAGCTGCGCTCGCCGCTCACCTCGATGCGGGAGGCCGCGCACCTGCTGCGCGACGAGGTCCCGGGGGCCCTGAACCCCAAGCAGCTGCGCCTGGTCGCCATCATCGAGCAGAGCACCGACCGGCTGCTCCGGCTGGTCAACCAGATCCTGGACCTCTCCCGGCTGCGGGCCGGCCGGCTGCCCCTCAACCGCCGGCCGGTGGACCTGGGGCGGGTGGTCGAGCGCGGCGTGGAGGAGCTGAAGCCCCAGGCCATCGAGGCGGGGGTGGCGCTCGCGGTGGAGCGGGTCGGAGGAGATTTCGAGACCGTCGGCGATGAGGATAAGCTGGTGCAGGTGGTCGTCAACCTCGTCGCCAACGCCATCCGGTTCACGCCCGGCGGCGGCCGGGTGACCGCCCGGGTCCTGGAGGCGGGCGCGGAGGTGGAGCTGCACGTCGAGGACACCGGCGTCGGCATCCCGGCCTCGGCGCTGCCGCGGATCTTCGATCTGTACCAGCAGGCCCACTCCCAGCGCGGGGGCACCGGCCTGGGGCTGACCATCGTCCGCGGCCTGGTCGAGGCGCACGGCGGCCGGGTGACCGTGGAGTCGCAGGAGGGCAAGGGGTCCCGGTTCACGGTGCTCCTGCCCCGGCGGCGGGGCGAGCCATGAGGCGGGCCGTCCTGGGGCTCCTGGCCCTGGCGCTGGCCGGCTGCGCCTCGACGTGGCCGTCTCCCTTCGCGAGCCCGGCCGCCTCGATGCTCGAGCGGGCGGACGCCCTCGTCGCCCGCGGCGACTATGCCGGGGCGGTGGCGGCTTACGACGACTTGCTGGCCCGGTACCCGCACGACGGCCTGGCCGGCCGGGCCCTGGCCAGCCGCGACACGGCGGCCACCATCATCGCCGCCCGGGAGGAGATCGCGCGGCTGCGGGCGGAGCTCGAGGCCCGGGAGGGGGAGCTGCGCCGCGTGCGCCAGGAGCTGCAGCGCCTGACGGCGGAGAGCGACAGGCTGCGCGCCGACCTCGAGCACCTCAAGCGGAACCTCAAGCTGGAGCGGCGGTGACGGCGCCGCGCAGATCCCGAGTCGACCCCCGGCGCCCCGCCGGGGGCAGGAGCCCTCGATGACCCGGCGAGCCCTGATCGTGGACGACGACGCGGCGATCCTGGAGGTCCTGGAGATGCGCCTGGCCGCCATGGGGTTCCAGGTGACGGCGACCACGGACCCCCTGCAGGCGGTCGACGCCGTGGCCCGGGACCGGTACGACCTGGCCCTCCTGGACCTGCGCATGGAGCCGATGGACGGCATCCGGCTCATGGAAGCCCTGCACGAGCGGCAGCCGCGGCTGCCCGTGCTCATCATGACCGCCCACGGCACGATCGAGACGGCCGTGGAGGCCGTGCAGCGCGGCGCCTTCGACTACCTGACCAAGCCGTTCGTGCGCGACGAGCTGCGGGCGAAGATCAAGCGCGCCCTGGCCGCCCGCCGCTGGGCCCGCGACCGCGAGCGGCTCCTGGCCGTGGGCGAGACCCTGGCCTCCTCCGGGGTGATGGCCCGGATCCTGGAGGCCGTGGCCCAGGCGACCGTGGAGACCACCGAGGCCGAGCGCTCGGTCGTCTTCCAGCTCGTCGGCGGGCGCCTGGTCCCGATGGCCAGCGCGGGCGCCTCGCCGCCCTCCTGGCAGGCCCTCGAGCAGGCCGCCTCGCAGGCGATCGACAAGGGGGCGCCGACCACGGTGGCCGGGCCGGAGGGCGGCGTCATCGTCGCCGCCCCCCTGGTGGTCCAGCGCGGGCCGGTGGGCGCGCTGGTCATCGAGACCCCGGCCCGGGTCGAGCCGACCGAGGACGACCTGGACCTGCTGGCGCTCTTCTCCTCGCAGGCCGCCATCGCCGTGCGCAACACCGACGAGCTGGAGCGCCTGCGGAGCGGCGCGCTGGCCGCCCTGGGCCGCATGGCGACCCAGGTGGCCCACGAGCTCAAGAATCCGCTGGCCGGCTTGCGGCTCTACGCCCGCCACCTGGAGGGGCGCCTGGGGCGCACGGGCGATGCCGAGAGCGTGGAGCTGGCGCGCAAGATCAGCGGATCCATCGAGCACCTGGCCGCCATCGTGGCCGAGATCACCGCCTTCGGCCGCCCGCCCGAGCTGCACCGGGCGCCGACCGCCCTGGCCCCCCTCCTGGAGGAGTGCATCACGCTGGCCCAGGCCCGCTGCGCCTCCGAGGGCGTGGAGATCGTCCGGGCCTGGGATCCCGAGTGCCCGGAGGCGTCCCTGGACGCCCGCGAGCTGCGCAAGGCGTTCCTGAACCTGATCGTCAACGCCCTCGAGGCGCTGGCGGGACAGGGGCAGCTGACCGTGAGCACGGCGTGGGATCCCCAGCGCCGCGCGATCACCGTGGCCATCGACGACACGGGGCCGGGCATGAGCGAGGAGGTCCTCTCCCGCGCCTTCGACCTCTTCTTCACCACCAAGCCGGAGGGCACCGGGCTCGGCATGGCCCTGGCCCGTTCCGTCATCGACCTGCACGGCGGCGAGCTGACGGTGGCGTCGAGCCCGGGGCAGGGCACGCGCGTCCGGGTCCGGCTGCCGGCGGCGCCCGCGGAGGCCGCCGGCTAGCCTCGTGAAGTCGCCGGGACGCACGATCCTGGTCGTCGACGACGAGCCGACCATCGTCGACGGGCTCCGGATGACGCTGGAAGCCGAGGGGTACGCGGTCCGGATCGCCGGCAGCGTGCAGACCGCGCTGTCGGTCGTCACCCAGACCGAGGTGCACGCGGCCATCGTGGACCTGATGCTGCCCGACGGGGACGGCATCGCGCTGACCCGGGAGCTCAAGCGGCGAGACCCGACGCTGGAGGTGATCGTGGTCACCGCCTACGGCTCGGTGCGCAAGGCCATGGAGGCGACCAAGGGCGCGGGGGCCTTCTACGTCCTGGAGAAGCCCTTCGATCCGGACGAGGTCCTGGGGCTCGTCGGCAACGCGCTGGAGCATCGCCACCTGCTGGCCGAGAACGCCGCCCTCAAGCGGCGGCTGGGCGAGCAGATCGCCGAGAGCGAGATCCTGGGCGCCGCCCCCTCCCTCAAGCGGGTGCTGGAGACGGTGGCGGCCGTGGCCGAGGCCGATGCCAACGTCCTCATCGTCGGCGAGAGCGGCACCGGCAAGGAGCTCATCGCCGACGCCCTGCACCATCGCAGCCACCGCCGCGAGGGCCCGTGGATCAAGATCAACTGCGCGGCGCTGCCCAAGGACCTCATCGAGTCCGAGCTGTTCGGACACACCCGGGGCGCCTTCACCGGCGCCACGGTGGACAAGGTGGGGCTCCTGGAGGAGGCCCACCGCGGCTCGCTGCTCCTGGACGAGATCACGGAGATGCCGCTCGACCTGCAGGCCAAGCTGCTGCGCGTGCTGGAGGAGCGGGTGGTCCGCCGCCTGGGCGGCACCAAGGCCGTGGCCGTCGACTTCCGGCTCATCAGCTCGACCAACCGGAGCCCGGAGGTCGCCGTCAAGGAGGGGCACCTCCGGCAGGACCTCTACTTCCGCATCAACACCATCACGATCGCCATCCCGCCTCTGCGCGACCGGCGGGAGGACATCCCGATCCTGGTCCGCGCCTTCTTCGACCGCTACCGCGCCAAGCACGGGCGGCCCATCGAGGCCATCACGCCCGAGGCGTACCGGCGCCTGCTGGCCCATCACTGGCCGGGCAACGTGCGCGAGCTGCAGCACGCCATCGAGCGGGCGGTGCTGGTGGCGCGCGGCCGGGAGATCACGGTGGCGGACCTGCCCGAGACCCTGCAGCACGCCGCGCCGGAGGGGGCGGTGGCCAGCGCCGTGACCCCCTCCGCGGTGCCCTCGGGCTCGCTCGAGGAGATCGAGCGCGCCTCCATCCTCAAGGCGCTGGAGACGACGCGCTGGAACAAGCAGGCGGCGGCGGCGCTGCTGGGGCTGCGGCGGCCCACGCTCTACTCGAAGATGCGCAAGCACGGCATCCCCCAGCGCCCGGGGTAGACCGCTCCCCCGGGGTCATCTCCCGCCCTCCCGGGGCCCTGGGCCGCCGGCCGTGCCGGCGGAGCCGGCGCTCGAAACGCAGGCAACGCCCGGCGACTGCCCGGTTTCCAGGCACCCCCGTCCAGGACCTCCGTCCCGCCGGTGCCATCTTTCGCGGCGTTCCGGGCCACGCCCTCCGGCACGGCCGTTGCTCTCCCGGCCGCCCGGAGGGCGCGCATGAAAAAGGTCGAGGCGATCATCAAGCCGTTCAAGCTCGACGAGGTGAAGGAGGCCCTGACCGGGATCGGGGTCATCGGCATGACGGTCTCGGAGGTGCGGGGCTTCGGGCGCCAGAAGGGGCACACCGAGCTCTACCGGGGCGGGGAGTACACGGTGGACTTCCTGCCAAAGATCAAGGTCGAGGTGGTGGTGCCCGACCACCTGGCCGACAAGGTCGCCGAGGTCGTGGCCGGCGCGGCCAAGACCGGGAACATCGGCGACGGGAAGATCTTCATCTCGCCCGTCGAGACGGCCGTGCGCATCCGGACCGGCGAGCGCGACCAGTCCGCGCTCTGACAAGGAGGGACCGGTGAAGCGACGCAGCGTCATCCTCGCGCTCCTGATCGTGCTGGGCGCCGCCGCGGTGGCCGGGGCCCAGGCCCCGGCC
>JBBIIW010000186.1:0-6295 GCA_037446305.1 Candidatus Rokuibacteriota bacterium | reverse complement strand
CGGCGCTCTTCGCGCCCGCGGCCGGGGCGGCCACGGTGGGGGCGGAGCAGGCCGCGATGCTGACCGACCTGCTGCGGGGCCGCGCGCTGCTGGTCCACGACGGCAAGGCCTTCGTCGAGTGGTGGCTGGGCCGCGACGCGACGCCACCGCCGGTGGAGGACACCGCGGTGGCCGCCTACCTCCTGAATCCCGCCCGGCAGGCGTACCGCCTGGACGAGCTGTGCATGGAGGCCTTCGGCGACTGTCCGCCTCCGCTGCCGGACTGGAAGCCTCCGGCCGCGGGCGCGGTCGAGGCGCCCTCGGCCGAGCTCCGGGCGATCCTGGCCGAGCGGGCCCGCTGGCTGGGACGGTTCTGGGAGCACCTGGCCGGGGAGCTGGAGGCGCAGGGCCTGCGGCGCATCTACGAGGAGATCGAGCGGCCGCTGGTGCCCGTGCTGGCCCTCATGGAGCGCCACGGCATCCGCGTGGACCCCGCCCGCCTGGAGGCCTTCGCCAAGGAGCTGGAGCGGCAGCTCGACAACCTGACCCGCGAGATCTACGCCCTGGCCGGGGAGGAGTTCAACATCGGCTCCCCCAAGCAGCTGGCCCACGTCCTGTTCGAGCGGCTGAAGCTGCCGACGGCCCGGCGCACGAAGACCGGCTACTCCACCGACGAGCGGGTGCTGACCGAGCTGGCCGCCGGCCACCCGCTGCCGGCCAAGGTGCTGGAGCACCGCAGCCTGGCCAAGCTCAAGGGCACGTACGCCGACGCCCTGCCCGCCCTCGTCAACCCCCGCACGGGCCGCATCCACACCACGTTCAACCAGCTGGTGGCGGCCACCGGCCGGCTGTCGTCCCAGGACCCCAATCTCATGAACATCCCCATCCGCACGGAGCTGGGACGGCGCATCCGGGCGGCGTTCATCCCCGAGGAGGGCTGGCGCTTCGTGGCCGCCGACTACTCGCAGATCGAGCTCCGGATCCTGGCCCACCTGAGCGAGGAGCCGGCCATCATCGAGGCGTTCCAGCGGGGCGAGGACATCCACACCCGCACCGCCTGCGAGGTCTTCAAGGTGGCGCCGGGGGAGGTCACCTCGCTGCAGCGCACGATCGCCAAGAGCGCCAACTACGCCATCCTCTACGGGGTGTCGGCCTTCGGCCTGTCGCAGGCCACCCGCATCGACCAGAAGGAGGCCCAGCGCTACATCAACGAGTACTTCGCCGCCCATCCCCGGGTGCGCGCCTTCATCGACCGCACCCTGGCCGAGGGCCGCGAGCGGGGCTACGTCAGCACGCTCCTGGGCCGCCGGCGCTACCTGCCCGACCTGCTGAGCCAGAACCCGGTCGCCCGGAGCGCCGCCGAGCGCATGGCCATGAACGCCCCGGTGCAGGGGACGGCCAGCGACATGATCAAGATCGCCATGGTGCGGGTGCAGGACGCCCTCCGGTGCCGGGGCCTGCGCACCCGGATGCTGCTGCAGGTCCACGACGAGCTGCTCTTCGAGACGCCACCGGAGGAGGTGGAGGCGGTGAGCGGGCTGGCCCGGGAGATCATGCAGTCGGCCCTGCCCCTGCGCGTCCCCGTCGTGGTGGACGTGAAGGTCGGCGCCGACTGGTCCGAGGTGTGACCGCGCGCCCCTTCCTGCTGGTCGGCCTCACCGGCGGCATCGCCACCGGCAAGAGCACCGTGGCCGCCATGTTCCGGGCCCTCGGCTGCGTGATCATCGACGCCGACCAGCTGGCCCGGGACGTGGTGGCCCCCGGCCAGCCGGCCCTGGCCGCCGTGGCCCGCGAGTTCGGCCCCGAGGTCCTCCAGCCGGACGGCAGCCTGGACCGCAAGCGGCTGGGAGCGCTCGTCTTCGCCGACGCCGGCAAGCGCCGGCGCCTGGAGGCCCTCACCCACCCGGCCATCCGCGAGCGATTTCAGGCCCGGCTGGCCGAGCTGACCGCGCAGGGCTTCCGGGGCATCGTGATGTTCGACGCGCCGGTCATCATCGAGAGCGGATTCTTCCGGATGATGGACCGTCTCGTCGTGGTGGCCACCGACGAGGCGACCCAGGTCGCCCGGCTCATGGCCCGGGACGGGCTGAGCCGCGACGAGGCGCTGCGGCGGATCGGCAGCCAGATGCCCATCGGCGAGAAGGTCAGGCTGGCCGACTACGTGATCGACAACGGGGGCGACCGCGCGGCCACCGAGGCCCAGGTGCGCTGCGTGCACGCCGCGCTGCTGGCCGATCTCGACGCGCTCGCCCCGCCGCCCGCCCGGCCGCCGCGCGGCTGAGCCCGTGGGCCACCGCCGGCGGGCCCTGGGGCAGCACTTCCTGCGCGATCCCGCCATCGCGCGCGCCATCGTCGACCTGATCGCGCCCACCCCGGCCGACCTCGTGATCGAGATCGGCCCCGGGCACGGGGCCCTGACCGCCGAGCTGGCCCGCCGGGCTGGCCGGCTGATCGCCCTCGAGATCGACCCCGGCCTCGTGGCCGAGATCCGCCAGCGCTTTCCCGGCGTGGAGGTGCTCGAGGCGGACGCCCGCCGCTGGGACTATGCCGCGGTGACGGCGCCCCCCGGGGGGCGGGTGCTGGTCGCCGGCAACCTCCCCTACAGCGTGGGCAAGCCGATCCTCCTGCGCCTGCTGGCGGCCCGGCAGGCCATCGCGGAGATGGCGCTCATGCTCCAGCGGGAGGTGGCCGAGCGGCTGGCGGCCCCGCCCGGCAGCAAGGCCTACGGAAGCCTGAGCGTCCTGGTGCAGCTCCACTGCGAGGTCCGCCTGGCCCTCCAGGTCCCGCCCGGCGCCTTCCGCCCGCCGCCGAAGGTGGAGTCGGCCGTCGTCCATCTGCGCGTCTTGCCGACCCTCCGGATCCCGGTCGGCGACGAGCGCCGCTTCCAGACGGTCGTCCGCGCCGCGTTCTCTCGCCGGCGGAAGACCGTTGCCAACGCCCTGGCCGGGAGCCTCGGACAGCCCGTCGAGCGTGTCAAACAGGCGCTGGCCGAGGCCGGCATCGACCCCCGGCGGCGGGCGGAAACCCTCACGATTCCTGATTTCGCTGCGCTGGCTGCCCGGTTATGATGTCGCGGATGTTTGCCGGTCGCTGGCTGATCTCGGCCGGGGCGGCGGTGCTGATGCTGGCCCTGGTCGCCACGGGCTACCGGGCCTGGATGGCGCCCGCCTCATCCGGAGCGGGCGATCCCGCCGCGAGCGAGCCGACCGGGACCGTGGACGCCTCCGACCCCGAGGCCGCTCCCGAGCGCCAGCAGACCGTGCCGGTGCGGCGGGGCGACAACCTGGTGGCGGTGCTCGTCCGCGCCGGCGTCTCGGCGACGACCGCCCACGAGATCGCCGCCGCGCTCCGGGCCAGCGGTGCCGACCTCCGGCGGCTCCGGCCGGGAGACAGCATCGACATCACGTGGAGCCCTGCCGGCGAGCCGACCGCCGTCACCTGGCAGCCCAGCCCCTGGCTCGGGCATGCGGCGGTGACCGGCGAGGACGGCTGGGAGGGCAAGGTGCTCGAGACCCCGGCCGACGTGCGCGTCGCCATCGTCGAGGGCCGCGTGGAGCGCTCGCTGTTCGAGGCCGTCGAGGAGGTGGGCGAGCAGCCCCAGCTGGTCATCGCGCTCGTCAACATCTTCGAGTGGGACTTCGACTTCACGGCCGACACCCGGACCGGCGACCGCTTCCGCCTGGTCGTGGAGAAGCGCTACGCCGGCGACACGTTCGTCAACTACGGCCGGGTGCTGGCCGCCCAGTACCAGAGCGAGCGGCGGCTCCTGACCGGGATCGGCTACAGCGTGGGCCGGCGCTTCGCCTACTACGACGAGGCCGGACGCTCGCTGCGGAAGATGTTCCTGAAGTCGCCGCTCGAGTTCTCCCGGATCACGTCGGGGTTCACCTACGCGCGCCCGCACCCCATCCTGGGCGGCCAGCGGCCCCATCTGGCCATCGACTACGCGGCGCCGACGGGCACGCCCGTCCGGGCCGTCGCCGACGGCGTGGTGGTCCAGGCCGGCTGGGACGGCGGGTACGGCCGGGTGGTGCGCCTCCGCCACCGCTCGGGCTACGAGACCCTCTACGCCCATCTCTCCGGCTTCGCCAGGGGGGTGCACCGGGGCGCGCGGGTGAACCAGCGCCAGGTGATCGGCTACGTGGGCACGACCGGGATGAGCACCGGCCCGCACCTGCACTACGAGGTCATCAAGGGGGGCCGCCGGGTCAACCCGCAGGGTGAGAAGTTCATCCCCGGCGAGCCCATCCCCGCCGCCCAGCGCTCCGAGTTCCAGCAGCACGCCCAGAGCCTGCTCGCGCAGCTGGAGCGGGACGCGCCGTTCTGAGCGGCCGGGACCCTGGCGGTCCCGCCTCCCCCCTGGAGATCCCCGGCCGGCCGGCCGCGGTCCTTCGGGCGCCCCGAGCCCGGGTGCTAGGATGAGGGCGCTGCGCCGAAAGGAGTCTCCGTGGAGCCACCCGCGAGCGAGCCGGCCGTCCGGCTGATCCCCCTGGGCGGCCTCGGTGAGATCGGGCTCAACATGATGCTCATCGAGTTCGGGGACGACCTGATCGCGGTCGATTGCGGCCTGATGTTCCCGGACCCGGACGAGATGCCCGGTATCGACTACGTGCTCCCCGACTTCTCCTACGCAGTGGCCAAGCGCGACAGCTTCCGGGCCGTGTTCCTGACCCACGGGCACGAGGACCACGTCGGGGCGCTGCCGTACCTGCTGCGGCAGGCCCGCGTGCCCGTCTACGGCACCCGGTTGACCCTGGCCCTGGTGGCCGAGAAGCTGCGCGAGCACGGCCTGCTGGAGGCGGCCGACCTCCGCCCCATCCAGCCGCGGGCCGGTATCGAGGCGGGGCCGTTCCGGGTGGAGCCGATCCGCGTCACCCACTCGATCGCCGACGGCATCGGGCTGGGCATCGACACCCCCGTGGGCACCGTCGTCCACACCGGGGACTTCAAGCTCGATCCCAGCCCCCTCGACGGCGAGCCGCCCGATTACCGCCGCTTCGCGGAGCTGGGCGAGCAGGGGGTGCTGGCGCTCCTCTCCGACTCCACCAACGTGGACCGGCCCGGGCACACCCCCTCGGAGGCGGAGGTGGGTCAGGCGCTGCGCGAGCGGTTCCAGCGCGCCCCCGGCCGGGTCATCCTGGCCACCTTCGCCTCGCACATCCACCGCATCCAGGCCGTGCTGACCCTGGCCGCCGAGCACGGCCGGCACGTGGCCCTGCTGGGCATGAGCATGCAGCGCAACGTGGCCGTGGCCGCCGAGCTGGGCTACCTGAGGATCCCGCCCGGCCTGGTGCTGCCCCTGGAGGAGCTGGCGGCCCTGCCGGCGGCGCGGCAGGTGATCCTGTCCACCGGCAGCCAGGGCGAGCCGCACTCCGCGCTGGCCCTGATGGCCGCCGGCGAGCACAAGGCCGTGCAGGTCGAGCGGGGGGACCTGGTCGTCATCTCGGCCCGGGTCATCCCCGGGCACGAGCGCACGGTGGGCCGGGTCATCAACGCCCTGCTGCGCCGCGGGGCCGAGGTCCTCTACGAGGACAACGCCTTCGTCCACGTCTCCGGCCACGCCAGCCAGGACGATCTCGCGCTGATGCTCTCGCTGACCCGGCCGCGCTTCTTCATTCCCGTCCACGGCGAGTACCGGCACCTGCTGGCGCACGCCCGGCTGGCCCAGCGCGTGGGCCTGCCCCCGGAGCGGGTGCTCCTCATCGAGGACGGCATGGGGGTGGAGCTCACGAAGACCGCGGCCCGCCTGCTCGGTCGCTACCCGGTCGGCCGCGTGCTGGTGGATGGCAAGGGCGTCGGCGACATCGGGGCCGTCGTGCTGCGCGACCGCCAGCTGCTGGCCCAGGACGGGCTCATCGCCGTCTCGCTGGCGCTGGACCGGGAAGGGCGCGTGGTGAGCGGGCCGGAGATCGCCTCCCGCGGGTTCGTGTACGTGCAGGAGAACCAGCCGCTGCTCGAGGAGCTGAAGCAGGCCGTCCTGGAGGCGGTGCGCCGGCGCGATCCGGCCCTGCCCGCCGACCGCGACACGATCGGGGCGCTGGTCCGCACGGCGGTGCGCGCCTTCATCACCCAGCGGTTCCAGCGCAAGCCGGTCGTGCTGCCGATCGTCCTGGAGCTCTGATGGCCAGGCTGGTCTCCGCCGGCGGCAGGCCCCGGCGCACCCGCAAGCGGAAGGAGGCGCGGCGCTGGCTGCGCGAGGCGCAGGGCATCGTGCTGCTCGCCGGGGCCGGCTTCATCGCGCTGGCCCTGGCGACCTCCGACCCGGGGCGGCCGCCGGCCGCCCAGCAGGGCCCGGCGGGGCCCGTCGGCACCTGGC
>JBBIIW010000185.1:0-6344 GCA_037446305.1 Candidatus Rokuibacteriota bacterium | reverse complement strand
CGAGCAGGCGCGGATGCTCATCCGGGCCGGCCAGCGGGAGCAGGCGCTGCGCGTGCTGCAGGCCGTGGCGAGCGCCGGCACGGAGGCCGAGGCCGCCGAGGCGGCGTACCTCCGGGGTCTCACCCTGGAGGACATGGGCCGAGCGGCCGAGGCGGCCCGGGCGTACCGCGGCGTGGTCGCGCGGTATCCGCATCGCGTCGAGGCCGGCGCCTCCTTGTGGCGGCTGGGATGGATGGCGTGGCTCGACGGAGACCGCAAGGAGGCCCAGCGCACCTGGCTGCGCATCGGGGACATCCCGGGGGGCCGGACCCATCGCCTGCCCGGTCTCTACTGGGCGGCCCGGGCCACCGAGCACCTCGGCGGCCGGCGCCAGGCCGAGGAGCTCTACCGCCGCGTGCTGAGCGAGGCGCCCCGCAGCTACTACGGGCTGCTGGCCGCCCGTCGCGTGGCGGACAGCCCGGCCGCCGTCGAGCACCGCGAGCCCGCCTTCCGGCTCCCGGACGATCCCGAGCAGGCGCTGGCGGAGGACCCCGGCTTCGCTCGCGTGGACCTGCTGCGGCGGGTCGGGCTCGTCGAGTTCGCCCTGCGCGAGCTGGAAGAGGTGGTGACGGCCTCGGTCGGCGATCCGGTGCGCCTGTACGGCGCCTCCGGCCTCTACGTGCGCGACGAGCGCTACCACCTGGCCTTGCGGATCCTGCGGCGCCGGTTCGAGGCCTTCGCCCAGACCGGCCACGCGTCCCTGCCCCGGGCGTTCTGGCAGATGCTCTACCCGTTCGGCTGGCGGGACGACGTGACGGAAGCTGCCCAGCGGGCGGGCCTCGATCCCTTCCTGGTCGCCGCGGTCATCAGGCAGGAATCCAGCTACGACCCCCGGGCGCTGTCGCCGGCCGGCGCGCGGGGGCTCATGCAGCTGATGCCGGGCACCGCCCAGCCCATGGCGACGCTGCAGGGCCTGCCGTTCGGCGACGGCGAGCTGCTCGACGATCCCCGGGCCAACCTGCAGCTCGGCACCATGTTCCTGGCCGCCCTGGTCAAGGAGTTCGGCGATGTGCGGCTGGCCCTGGCGGCGTACAATGCCGGCCCCAGCCGCGCGCGGCAGTGGTGGCGGACGCGGCGGACCGGGGACGACATGGAAGCCTTCGTGGAGCAGATCCCCTTCGACGAGACGCGGCACTACGTCAAGCGGGTGCTGCTGGCGTGGGAGGAGTACCGGCGGATCTACGGCGCGCAGTAGCCTGCCGGCACGGGCGGGGCTCGGGATGGCTCGCCTCGAGCACTGCCTGCTTCCTGGTCCCGGTGCTTTCCTCCCGCCTGGGCGGCGGGTCTCGGCAAGCCATCCCGAGCCCCGTCCCTCCAGGCGCTGCTGCGCGGCGTGGATCCGCCGGTCGCGGGCTTTCCTCCCGCCTGGGCGGCGCTGGCGGAGGCCGTCACGCAGCGGCGCCCAGGGCGGGAGGCTTAGTCCGGACTCAGGGGTTCAGAGCAGGAGGCGCCGGCGGTGGCGGCGGGGGCGGCGGCGGGACCTTGGGGATCCACACCCACACGTACTGATGGCCGTGGACCTGCAGCTCGTACCGCCCGTGCGGGTACTCGACCACGCTGGGGACCGCTGGCGTCACCACCGCGGGAGCCGGATACACGACAGCCGGCGGCGGGGCGTAGATGACCGCCGGCCGGTGGATCACCCGCACCTCCCGGTGATATGCGGCCTCGGCATGGCCGGGGCGGAGCAGCGGCGCGACGATCTGGTTGAAGACCGCGAACGAGGCCAGCCCCAGGGCGATGTCGGTGGACCTGCCGGCGTGCGCGGCCGGGGCTGTGGCGGCGAGGACGACGGCAGCGAGGACCACGATGGCAACCATCCTGCGCATGGTCAGGCCCTCCTTCGCGAGCTTAGACGGCCGGCCGCGGTGTCGTATTTACGCGCGCCGGCTCGCGCTGGCCTGGCTCCTGGCCGGCGGGATGGCCGTGGCGGCCGGCGCCGGCGCTCCGCGGCCGGCTGGCGGCCCCGACGTCCCGATGGTCGGGATCCCGGGGGGGCAGTACCCGCTGGGCAGCGAGGCGGGCGGCCCCGAGGAGCGCCCCGTCCACGCCGTGACGCTGGCGCCGTTCTGGATCGACCGGTACGAGGTGACGAACGCCGCGTTCGTCGCCTTCCTGCACGCCACGGTCCTGGCCGACCGCTCGCGCGATCTGCGGCTGGCGGGCGACGCCGCGCCCGGAGCCGCCGACGGGCGGGTGATCCAGGGCCGTGACGCCCGGCTGCTGATGGAGGACACACGGGCGCCGGATGCACGCACGCTGATCGCGCTCAACGACGGGGAGTCACGCCTCGGCATCCGGGCCGGCCGCCTGTACGTCGAGCCCGGCTTCGAGGACCACCCGGTGAACGAGGTCACCTGGCGCGGGGCCCGCGCCTTCTGCGCCTGGCGGGGCGCCCGGCTGCCGACCGAGGCCGAATGGGAGGCGGCGGCCCGCGGCCGTGAGGGGCGGACCTATCCCTGGGGCGAGACCCCGCCGACCCCGGCGCATGCGGTCTTCGCCCGGGGCTCGAACGAGACGCGGCCGGTCGGCAGCCACCCCGCCGGCGCGACGCCCGAGGGGATCCACGACATGGCCGGCAACGTGGCCGAGTGGACGAGCACGCTCTACCGGCCGTATCCCTACCGGGCCGACGACGGCCGGGAGGATCCGGACTCAGCCGGCGAGCGGGTGACGCGAGGCGGCGATCACGTCTTCGACACTTCGCCCGAGCGGCTGCGGGCTGCGTTCCGCGCGGGCTTCTCGCGGAATCCCCTGGTCGGACACCGGCACATCGGCTTCCGGTGCGCCCGCTGAGGACCGGCTACCGCCAGTGGCCCGGCACCCAGACCCAGCCGAAGCCGGTCCAGACCCACCCGCCGGGGAACCAGACGGGGGGACGGTGCCCCAGGAAACCCTTCTTCACCCCGTGCGGGGCGGGCACGAACACCGTGCCGCCCGGCACGACGATGACCGAGCCGTGTCGGGCCCGGAAGCCCGGGTGCGCGTGGCCGTGAGGCCGGCCCCAGTGCTTCCAGGGGTCCGGGGTCCGCGGAAACACGCTCTGGCCATGAAAGCCCCCATCGGCCCAGGCGGGGCCGGGTCCGGCTGCCAGCGTCAGTCCCAGCGCGAGCGCGAGCGTGACGAGGTGTTTCATCCTAGAATGTCCCTCCCCGCTGTGTCGGTCTGACGGCCGCGGCGCGGGTAGCATTCACGGCCAGCCTACCGCCCCGGCGGCGGTCATGGAAGAGGAGGACCCATGCGTCGGCACTACCACGCGGCCCTCGCAGTCATCGCCGTCGCCCTGCTGACCCCGGCCCCGATCCTCGCCCAGAAGGCGGTCAGCATCGGCACCAACCCCCCGGGCACGGCCTTCTACTCCATCGGCAGCGGCCTGGCCAAGGTGGTGACCGAGGCGGGCGGCGTGCAGATGTCGGTGCAGCCCTACGCCGGGTCCAGCACGTTCCTGCCCCTGCTCAACAGCGGCGAGCTGGAGTTCGGGGTCAACAACGCGGTGGACATGGGCCTGGCCTACCGGGGCCCCGACTTCAAGATCGGCGGCAAGAACCCGTTCCCGCACACGCCGAGGGCCCGGCTGGTCATGCGCGGCTCGCCCTTCAAGGTCGCCTTGCTCGTCCGCAAGGACTCCCCCATCCGCACGGTGCACGACGTCAAGGGCAAGCGCATGACGGGCGAGTACCCGGCCCACCTGGCCGTCTGGTACAACATGTTCGGGCACCTGGCCACGGCCGGCCTCACCTGGAACGACGTCCGGGTGGTGCCGGTGCCGGCCATCAACGAGGGCGTGGACGCGCTGGTCCAGGGCCGGGCCGACGTCACCGAGTTCGCGCTCAACGCGGCGAAGGTCAAGGAGGCCGATGCGGCCATCGGCGTCCGGCACATCACCAACGACTGCTCGCCGGACGGCGAGAAGCGCCTGCGGGCCGCGGTGCCGGGCTACTACCCGGTCTGGGTGAAGGCCGGGACGGCCACGGCCGTCGTCGAGGACATCTGCGTCATCGCCTACGACGTGTACCTGGTGACCGGCGCCGACGTGCCCGAGGCCCTGGTCAGCACCGTCGTGCGGGCCCTCTGGGACGGGACCGACAAGCTCCGGCCGCTCCACCCGCTGTTCCGCGAATGGAGCCGCGAGCGGGTGGCCAGCGCCGACGTCACGCTGCCGTACCATCCGGCCGCCGTGCGGTTCTACAAGGAGCGCGGCGTGTGGACCGCGGAGATGGACCGCGCCCAGGAGCAGCTGTTGACGCTCAACCCCTGACGCCGTGACGGGGGGCAAGTTCCGGGCGCTCCAGGGCCCCGCCTGCGTCGTCGAGCGCCTGCTGCTCGGCGGCCTCACGGTGGCCGGCGCCCTGTGGGTCCTCGAGGTCCACCACTGGGTCGGCCTGGCGCTCTTCCGGGAGCAGTACCTGGGACTGTTCCTGGCGCTGGCCCTGAGCGGGGCCTTCGTCGGCGTGAAGGCCGGCCCGGCGGCGCCGGCCGGCCGGGTGCCCTGGTACGACTGGCTCCTGGCGGCCGCCGGCGCGGTGGTCGGGCTCTACATCGCGTTCCTCTACCCGCGCATCGCCTACCAGCTCGGCGTGCTGACGCCCGACAAGGTCCTGCTGGGCGCGCTCACCATCGTCCTGGTGCTCGAGGTCACCCGCCGGCTGGTCGGCTGGGTGATGGTGGCGCTGGGCCTGGTCTTCATCGTGTACGCCCGCCTCGCCTGGGCCCTGCCCGGGCTCCTCGGCGGCAAGGGCTCGTCCTGGGAGCGGATCGCGGCCTACCTCTACCTGGACACGAACGCCCTGCTGGGACTGCCGCTGGCGGTCACCGGCGGCATGGTCGTGACCTTCATCCTCTTCGGCCAGCTGCTCTACGCCGTGGGCGGTGATCGCTTCCTGGCGGACCTGGCCAGCAGCCTCATGGGCCGCTACCGGGGCGGCGCGGCCAAGGTCTCGGTGGTCGGATCGGCGCTGTTCGGCACCGTCTCCGGCAGCGCCGTCTCCAACGTGGTGGTGGACGGTCCGATCACGATCCCGATGATGAAGCGCAGCGGCTACCCCTCGCACCTGGCCGCGGCCATCGAGGCCGTCGCGTCCACCGGGGGCCAGATCATGCCGCCGGTGATGGGCGTGGCCGCGTTCCTGATCGCCGAGTTCCTGGCCGTGCCCTACTCGGACGTGGCGCTGGCCGCCCTGCTGCCGGCGGCGCTCTACTACGCCGCCGTCTTCGTGCAGGTGGACCTGGAGGCCGCGCGTCAGGGACTCCGCGGCCTGCCGGCGGGGCAGCTGCCCCGGCCAGCGGCCGTGCTCCGGGACGGCTGGAGCTTCCTGGTCCCGCTGGGCGTCCTGCTCTACACGCTGATGATCGCCGTCTGGCCCCCGGGGCGGGCCGGCCTGGCGGCCGCGCTGGCCGTGATGGTCCTGGGCCTCGTGCAGGGGACGCGCCGCCTCACGCCGGCCCGCCTGGGGGCGGCGCTGGTGCAGACGGGCCGCGTGCTGCTCGACATCGTGGCCATCACCGCCGTGGCCGGCTTCGTGATCGGCGTGCTGCAGCTCTCGGGGCTCGGCTTCAAGTTCTCGGTGCTGCTCGTGACCCTGGCCGGGGGCTCGGCGCTGGCGCTGCTCCTGCTGAGCGCGGCCGTCTGCATCGTCCTCGGCATGGGGATGCCCACCGCCATCGTCTACGTCATGCTGGCCGTCCTGGTCGGGCCGGCCCTGGTGCAGCTCGGCGTCGATCCGCTCGGGGCCCATCTGTTCCTGTTCTACTTCGGCATGCTCTCCATGATCACCCCACCCGTCTGCCTGGCCACCTACGCCGCGGCCTCCATCGCGGGCGCCGACTTCATGAGGACCGGCTGGGCCGGGATGCGGCTGGGCATCGTGGCCTACCTGGTGCCCTTCGCCTTCGCCTACCACCCCGCGCTGCTGATGCAGGGCTCGCCGGCCGAGGTGGCGCTGGCGGCGGCGACGGCGCTGCTGGGGGTCGTGCTGCTGAGCGTCGCCTGCACCGGTTACCTGTTCCGGCCGCTCGGCCGCTGGCGGCGGGGCGCGGCAGCGCTGGCGGGCCTGCTCCTGATCCCCCCGCCGTCCTCACCGGGCTGGCTGGCGGCCAACCTTGGTGGCCTGGCGCTGGGGCTGGGAGTCGTCGCCGTGGAGCGGCGGCGGGCGGCGCGGCAGGTCGCCTGAATCAGGGGACCGCGCCGCGCTCGCCCGGCCCTCCGGCCGTCAGGTCGCGTGGCGGCCCTGCAAGGCGGGCTTGCGGGGCGCGGCGCGGAGATCGGTGATTTTCCGGCCCCGGCGCCTGGCAGGTCGCTTGCGTGC
>JBBIIW010000184.1:0-6362 GCA_037446305.1 Candidatus Rokuibacteriota bacterium | reverse complement strand
GGCGGCCGGGCCCGGGCCCGGCCGCCGGCCCCCAGCTTACCTGGCGGCCGCTCCGAAGTAGACGAGCATGAACACGATCGTGAAGATGACGGTCCCGAACGCCCAGATCTCCGGCAGTCCGATCTTCATGCCCGCCCCTCCTTCCCCGCAGCGCTCGGCTCGGCGTCGCTGCCGCCGGCCAGGGCCGGGGCGACCTCGTGGACCACGATCTTCTGGTCGCGCTCGGCCCGCTGGATCTGGGCCTCACCCAGGAACGACAGCCCGGCCTTGAAGCAGAGTGCCCACATCATGATGACGCCCAGCAGCCACCAGACGATCTGCCAGGACCAGAGGGGCGGGAAGCCCAGGAACGAGAACGCGTTGTTGCCGATGACGGCGAAGGGCCCGATGGCGAACAGGTACCACAGGGGGACGATGACCCACATGGCCTTGCGCCAGGCCTTCTGCGACTCCGTCGGGCGGTCGATGTCGTTCAGCCAGGCGCGGATCTCGCGCTGCCGCTCCCGGACCTCGGGAGAGTCCTGGAACAGCTTGCTCAGCACGAGCGCGACCAGGAGACCGACGCCCAGCCCCCAGCCGGCGGAGTGGATGGTCCACAGGAACCCGAAGGTCTTCGACCACGGGCTGATGGTGGCGTCGGTGATGATGACGACCAGGATGCCGACCAGCAGCCCGGCCACCGCGCCCACGCCGCGGATCGGCCAGCCGTAGACGACGCCCAGCAGGGCGACGTACATCAGGGTGCCGAAGGCCGTGGCCAGGCCGCCGAGCATGACCATGGCCGCCGCCGACTTGATGGAGATGAACATGGCGACGGCGGCGATGATCACCGCGAACACGCGCGACATCCAGATCTGCTCGGCGTGGCCCGCGGTGGGCCGGATGTAGCGGAAGTAGACGTCACGGGCCAGGATGGTGGAGCCGGTGCCGATGTAGGGGGCCGCCGTGGACTGCATGGCGGCCAGGGCGCCCACGGTGACGAAGGCGAGGAAGAACCCGGGCAGGTAGTGCTCCATCAGCGCCGGCACCAGATTGCGGTCGGAGATGGCGACGCCGAGCGCGCTGCCCACCTCCTGCATCACCACTCGCCCGCCCATGCCCTGGATGGCGGTGAAGAAGAACAGCGCGAACCCCACGAAGAAGGTGGAGGCGATCGCCTGCTGCCAGGGGAACGGCCGCGGGTTCTTGTTGGAGAACGACCACATCGTGAAGGCCGGCGAGGCCTGGATGCCCATGAGCGAGAACATGTAGGTGAGGATCATGGCACCGGTCCAGATCGTGGTGCCCGAGGTGAACGCGATCATGCCGGGAGTCTCGGGCTTGGCGCCGGGTCCGCCGGGGATCTCCAGAAACTTCTTGTCGAGGGCGTTGATCTTCGGGGCCAGCTCGGCCCAGCCCCCGACCGAGTGCAGCACGAAGGCGCCCAGCGTGATGATGCCGGCGATGAGCAGGATGCACTGCAGCGCGTCCACCCAGGCGATGGACCGGATGCCGCCGGCCGCCACGTAGAAGACCACGATGGCGGCCAGCAGGATCGAGCCGCCCACGATGGGCACCTGCTTGCCGGTGACGATGTGGAAGAGGTTGCCGGAGGCGATGAGCTGGACGGCCGAGTAGAAGGTCGAGTAGAGGAAGGCGACGATCACGACCAGCCAGCGCATGAGCTCGGAGCCGTAGTAGTAGGCGTACATGTCGCCCGGCGTGATGAAGCCGTAGCGCTTGCCCAGGAGCCACTGCCGCTTGGCGAAGAAGGTGCCGGTGATGGGGATGGTCAGGACGTAGAAGGACGCGAAGGCGTAGGAGAGGCCGTCACGCCAGATCAGCCCCGGGTGTCCGATGAAGGTCCAGCCGGAGAACGACGTCGCGGTCGCGGCCAGGATGAAGACCCACATCGGCAGGGCCCGCCCGGCGACCATGTAGCCGCTGGCGGTCTTGGAGATCATGGCGCCGCGTATGCCCCAGTAGATGCAGTAGATCCAGTACAGGATGACGAGGGTCCAGACCCATGCGACAGGACTCATAGGCGCGGCTCCTTTCTCCGGGTGCTCGCTGGCCGCCGCCCCCGGGCGGTCGACCTGGCGGAGAATCGCCTGCCATCAGCAGCCGGCATGCCAGGGCGGGGCCCACCACGAAGGGACGCCATTCCGCCTACTTGAGCACAGGCAGGTCCACGACCTCCAGGCCGCGGCATGGCCTGAAGGCCGTGGCCCGATGGTCCCGGGACCGCGCGCGGCCAGCCTGGCACGGGATCGAGGGCCGCCCCGGGGGGGCGTGACGCGCGTGGTAGGGTGTGGGTGATGCCGGGCTTCTTCCCCATGTTCCTGCGCCTCGCCGGACGCGTCGTCGTCGTGGTCGGGGGAGGGGACCTGGCCTTCCGGACCGTCAAGGCCCTGCTGGCGTGCGATGCCGACGTGCGGGTGATCACCCCGCAGCCCGGCCCGGGGCTGCGCAGCCTGCGCGGGGCGCCGAACCTCACCCTCATCGCGCGCAGCCTGCAGAACGGCGACCTGGAGGACGCCCTGCTGGCGCTGGCCGTGGACGACAGCCCGGACGTGAACCTCCAGGTGGCCCGGCAGGGCCTGGAGTGGAACGTCCTGGTGAGCGTCGCCGACGAGCTCTCGCTGAGCGACTTCGTCGTGCCGTCCTTCGTCCACCGGGGCGGGCTCACCCTGGCCATGCACGCCGGCTCGCTGGACTCCACCCTGGCCCGCCGGATCAGCGAGGACCTCGAGCAGGCCCTGAGCCCGGAGTACGGCGACTTCGTGGCCGCGCTGGAGCGGGTCCGGGAGCGCATCCGGCAGGAGGTCGGCGACGCCGACCTCCGCCGGGCGCTGTTCGAGGAGGCCACCGCGTCGGACCTCCTGGAGGTGATCCGGCGCGACGGCCCCGCCGCCGCCGACGCCTGGATCGAGGCGTTCCTGGCCCGGCGGGCCCCGGTCGGCCGGCGGCCGGCCTAGCCTCGCATCTGCGCGCCGTCGTGTCATTTCTCCCGGGTGTTTTGCCCGCCCCGTCAGCCGGCGGCCTGGCGCGATCGGGCCGCCGGGGGGACCCGACCCCATCATTCCAATGAATTAGCCGGCGGGATGGTCCGTCTATGGGGTCGGCACCGGAGTTGCACGTAGGCCGGCGCCATGACATCAGGGAGGGACGGCATGACGGGGATTCGAGAGCGGCTCGAGCAGGACCTGCAGACGGTGGTGAGCCGGCTCCGCCAGATGGAGAACGCGGTCGCCCTCGACGACCTGCCGACGCCCATCGCGGGCGGCGATGGCGACGACTTCAGCGAGGCGCAGGAGCTGACGCGGCGGGAGATCGGCTTCGCCACCCGCGAGCTGCTGATCGAGCGCGTCCAGCGGCTCCGGGCGGCGCTGGACCGCCTCCGCGACGGCGAGTACGGGACGTGCGTGGAGTGCGGCGAGGAGATCGCGGCCGCCCGGCTGCGGGCCATGCCCGAGGTGCAGACCTGTGTGCGGTGCCAGGACCGCCTGGAGCGGATGGGGCGGCGGCTGCACCCCGTCGGTCTCGAGCTGGGCACCGCGGAGGACGAGGAGGAGTAGGCCCGGGTCTCGACGGCAGCCTCGGCGGGGCCGGCTCCGGCCGGCCCCGTTTTTTGTGTAGGCTGTGGCCGTGCGCACCCCCGTGCTGGACGCCTTCCGGCCCGCCGTCCTGGGCCTGGCCCGGTCCTACTTCGGCCTCGAGCTGCGGGGCCTCGAGCACATCCCGGCCGCCGGGCCGGTCATCATCACCCCCAACCACCAAACCTACGCCGATCCCCCGCTGGTCACGATCCCCATCCGCCGCCGCGTCTACTACATGGCCTGGAACCGCCTGTTCGACGTGCCGGGGCTGAGCGCCCTGATCCGCCGGCTGCGCGCCTTCCCGGTGGACGTCGAGACGGCCGACGCCCGGGCGACCAGGGAAGCGGTGCGGGTGCTCCGGGCCGGGCACGCGCTCATGATCTTCCCCGAGGGCAGCCGGAGCCCGGACGGCACCGTGGGCCGCTTCAAGCTGGGGGCCTTCAGGCTGTCGGTCTCGCTGGGCGTCCCCGTCCTGCCGGTCACCATCGCCGGCGGGCACGAGGCCTGGCCGCCGGGCCGGGTCTGGCCGCGGCCCGGCCGCATCAGCATCACCTACCACCCGCCCCTCCATCCGGACCCGTCCCGGCCGGCCCGTGAGGCGGCCCGGCAGCTCGCCGAGCAGACCCGTCAGGTCATCGTCGCGGGCGTCTCGGCCGCCGCCCCCCAGCTGCGCTGAGCTACCGGAGCCGCTCCTCCACGCGATAGCCCGCCGCCTGCAGCCGGGCCAGCACGCGGTCGACGTGATCCCGGCCCGACGTCTCCAGCGTCAGCTCCACCTCGGTGTCCCCGATCGCGGTGGGCGAGAAGGCGCGGTCGTGCTCGATGTGCAGGATGTTGGCGCGGTCCTCGGCGACCAGGGCGGTGAGGCGGGCCAGCGCTCCCGGCCGGTCGCGCAGCACCACGCCGACCCGCACCAGGCGGCCGTCCTTCACCAGGCCGCGCTCGATGATCCGCGACAGCATCGTCACGTCGATGTTGCCGCCCGACAGCACCAGGGCCACCCGCGCCCCGCGCAGCCCCAGCGGCCGGTTGACCAGGGCCGCCAGCGGGGCCGCGCCGGCCCCCTCGACGACCGTCTTCTCGATCTCGAGCAGCAGCAGGATGGCGTTGGCCAGCTCCTCCTCACCGACGGTCACGATCTCGTCCACCACCCGGCGGACCAGGTCCAGCGTGAGCTGTCCCACCCGGCGGACGGCGATGCCGTCGGCGATCGTCGGCGCCGCCGGCAGCGTCACCGCCTGGCCGGCCTCGATCGAGCGCAGCATGGCCGGCAGGGCCGCCGCCTCCACGCCGATGACCCGCGCGCGGGGCCGCCGGGCCTTGATGGCCAGGCCGACCCCCGCCGCCAGGCCCCCGCCGCCGATGGCCACGATCACGGCGTCCAGCTCGGGCGCCTGCTCGAGCAGCTCGAGGCCGATCGTTCCCTGGCCGGCGATCACCCGCGGGTCGTCGAACGGGTGGACGAAGACGCGCCCGCGCTCCTCGCCCAGGGCCCGCGCGTGGGCGTACGCCTCGTCGAAGTCGGCCCCGTGCAGGACCACCTCGGCCCCGCGGCGCCGGGCCGAGGTCACCTTGACGAGGGGCGCCCACTCCGGCATGACGATCAGGGCCGGGATGCCGAGGCGCGCGGCGTGGAAGGCCACGGCCAGCCCGTGATTGCCGGCGCTGGCCGTGACCACCCCGCGCTGCCGCTCGGGCCCGGTCAGCTGCAGGAGCAGGTTGGCGGCGCCCCGCTCCTTGAAGGAGCCCGTCATCTGGAGGTTCTCGAGCTTGACGAAGCAGCGCGTGCCGGTCAGCTCCGAGAGGGTCTGCGAGAACGCGCAGGGCGTCTCGTAGATCGCGCCCTGCAGGCGCCGGCGGGCCGCCTCGATGTCGGCCAGGGCGGTCATCAGCAGTGCACGGCCGGCTCCGTCACGGCCGGCGACATCCAGGCTACCGGCATGAGCGGCGTGGAGTGCGCCCAGCCCAGCCGGCCCCGCCAGTCCAGGAGGATCAGACCGCCCTGGCCTTCCCCCTCCTCCACCAGCAGGTCCACGGCGACCTGCGCCGCATAGGCCGGATCGCCCGCCTCCTTCAGGTAGTCCAGCGCGCGCCGGGCCAGCACCACCCGGATGATCGCCTCGCCGTCGCCGGTGCAGGAGACGCCCCCGGTGCTGCTGTCGGCGTAGGTGCCGCTGCCGATCAGCGCCGAATCGCCGACCCGGCCGGGCCGCTTGCCCGGGGTGCCGCCGGTGGAGGTGGCGGCCGCGATGGTGCCGTGGCTGTCGAGCGCCACCGCGCCGACGGTCCCCATGCCGGCGACCCCCTGAACCCGCTCCGCCCAGCGCCGGCGCTGGCGCTCCGTGACCAGCGCGCCGGGCTCGCACTCGGGCAGCCCGGCCTCGCGGGCGAAGGCCAGCGCCCCCTCGCCGACCAGCAGCACGTGGCGGCCGTCCTCCAGGATCCGGCGGGCCAGCGTGACCGGGTTGGCGACGCGCGTGAGGGCGGCAACCGCGCCGCAGCGCAGGCGGTCGCCTTCCATGATGGAGGCGTCCAGCTCGACCGTGCCGGCCGAGGTCAGGACGGCGCCGCGGCCGGCGTTGAAGCGCGGGTGATCCTCGAGCGCCCGCACGGCCGTCTCCACCGCGTCCAGGGCCGTGCCCCCGGCACCGAGCACCCGCCAGCCCGCGGCGACGGCGGCGCGCATGCCCTCGGCCAGCTCCCGGTGGTCCTCATCGGGCCGGGCGCCGGCGCCGCCGTGCGCGATGATCACCGGCACCCGGCGGGCCGGGCTGTCGCCTGGCG
>JBBIIW010000183.1:0-6368 GCA_037446305.1 Candidatus Rokuibacteriota bacterium | reverse complement strand
TCTCCGGGCGCCGGGCGGGGGCGAGCGCCGGGGGCGGGCGCGGGAGGGACCATGACCGGGACGCTGCGGGCGACGACGGTGCTCTGCCTGCGCCATCGCGGGCAGGTGGCGATGGCCGGCGACGGGCAGGTGACGCTCGGCAACACGATCGTGAAGATGGGCGCCCGCAAGGTCCGCAAGCTGTATCACGACCGGGCGCTGGCCGGGTTCGCCGGGGCCGCCGCCGACGCCTTCACCCTCTTCGCGCGCTTCGAGGCGAAGCTCGAGGAGCACCGCGGCAACCTGGCCCGGGCCGCGGTGGAGCTGGCCAAGGACTGGCGGGCCGACCGGGTGCTCCGCCGCCTGGAGGCCCTGCTGGCGGTGGCCGACCGGGAGCACAGCTTCATCGTCTCCGGCACCGGCGACCTGATCGAGCCGGACGACGGGACCATCGGCATCGGGTCCGGGGGGCCCTTCGCCCTGGCCGCCGCCCGGGCGCTGATGGCGCACTCGGACCTGGACGCCAAGGCGATCGCGACGGAGGCCATGCGGATCGCCGCCGGCATCTGCGTCTACACCAACGACACCCTGACGGTCGAGGTGCTGTGACCGCCAACGCGCTCACCCCGGCCCAGATCGTGGCCGAGCTGGACCGCTACATCGTGGGCCAGACCCGCGCCAAGCGGGCGGTGGCCATCGCCCTGCGCAACCGCTGGCGCCGCCAGAACCTGCCCCCCGAGCTGCGCGACGAGGTGGCCCCCAAGAACATCATCATGATCGGCCCCACCGGCGTGGGCAAGACCGAGATCGCCCGCCGCCTGGCCCGGCTGGCCCAGGCGCCCTTCATCAAGGTGGAGGCCTCCAAGTACACCGAGGTCGGCTATGTCGGCCGCGACGTGGAGTCCATGATCCGCGAGCTGACCGAGCTGGCCGTGCAGATGGTCAAGGCCGAGATGATGGCGGCCGTGCAGGAGCGGGCCGAGCAGCTGGCCGAGGACCGGGTCCTGGACCTGCTGCTGCCGCGCCGTGCCGGCGAGCCCTTCTCCAGCGGCTCGCTGGAGGAGGTGGGCGGGGCCTCCCGGGAGGCCACCCGGGACAAGCTGCGGGCGCAGCTGCGGGCCGGCAAGCTCGACGACCGCACCGTCGAGGTGGAGACCCAGCAGCCCACGGTGCCCATGGTCGAGGTCTTCTCGGGGCAGGGAATGGAGGAGATGGGCATCAACCTGCGCGAGATGCTCTCCAACATCCTGCCGCCCCGGACCAAGACCCGGCGCATGCGCGTGGTGGATGCCCGGCGCCTGCTGGTGCAGGAGGAGGCCCAGCGGCTGGTGGACCACGAGGAGGCGGTGGCCCAGGCCATCCGCCGCGTCGAGAACTCCGGCATCGTCTTCCTGGACGAGCTCGACAAGGTGGCCGGCCGGGAGGGCGGCCACGGGCCCGACGTCAGCCGCGAGGGCGTCCAGCGGGACCTGCTGCCGATCGTGGAGGGCTCAGCGGTGACGACCAAGTACGGGATCGTGCGGACCGACCACATCCTGTTCATCGCCGCCGGCGCCTTCCACGTGGCCAAGCCCGCCGACCTGATCCCCGAGCTGCAGGGCCGGTTCCCCATCCGGGTGGAGCTGGACCCCTTGACGCGCGAGGATTTCGTCCGCATTCTGACGGAGCCCCGGAACGCCCTGATCCGCCAGTACGTGGAGCTGCTCAGGACGGAGAAGGTGACGCTGTCGGTGACGCCCGACGCGGTGGACGCCATCGCCGACATCGCCATGGAGGTGAACGCGGCCACGGAGAACATCGGGGCCCGCCGCCTGTACACGGTCATGGAGAAGCTCTTGGAGGACGTGTCCTTCGACGCGCCGGACATGCCGGGCAAGGAGCTGACGATCGACGCCGACTACGTGCGGGCCCGCCTGGGCGACCTCACCCGCGACCAGGACCTCTCCCGGTACATCCTGTGACCGACGCCCTGCGCCGCGCCGAGATCCTGATGGAGGCGCTCCCGTACATCCGGGAGTTCCGCAACAAGACCGTCGTGGTCAAGTACGGCGGCGCGGCCATGGAGCGGGCCGACCTCAAGCAGCCCTTCGCCCTCGACGTGATCCTCCTCCGCCTGGTCGGCATCAACCCCGTCATCGTGCACGGCGGGGGCCCGCAGATCGGGGCCCTCATGAAGCGCCTGGGCAAGGAGCCGCGCTTCGTGGGCGGCATGCGCGTGACCGACGAGGAGACGGTCGAGATCGTGGAGATGGTGCTGGTGGGGAAGATCAACAAGGAGATCGTGGGCCTGATCAACCACCACGGCGGCCAGGCCGTGGGTCTGAGCGGCAAGGACGCCGGCCTCATCCGGGCCCGCCGCCGGCCGCACCGGCTCCCCGGCGGCGAGGAGGTGGACATCGGGCTGGTCGGCCAGGTGGAGGCGGTGAACGCGGAGCCGATCCGGCTGCTGGAGGAGCACGGGTTCATCCCGGTGATCGCGCCGGTCGGGGTCGGGGCCCAGGGCGAGACCTACAACATCAACGCCGACCTGGTGGCGGGCGAGGTGGCCGCCGCGCTGGGGGCCGAGAAGCTCATCCACCTGACCGACGTGCAGGGGATCCTGGACGGTCAGGGCCGCCTGCTCAGCACGCTGAGCCGCAAGGAGGCGGAGCGGCTGATGCAGGAGGGGGTGATCGACGGGGGCATGCTGCCCAAGGTCGAGTCGAGCCTGCGGGCGCTGGAGGGCGGCACCGCCAAGGCCCACATCATCGACGGCCGGCAGCCGCACGCCATCCTGCTCGAGCTGTTCACCCGCCAGGGCATCGGCACCGAGATCGTGCTGTGAACCCCATCCCCGCGCCGCGCGCCCGCCCGGCGGGCGCGCCGGCGCCGCCGCGGCAGCCATGATGGAGACCCGGACGCTGCTGGAGTGGTCGGCGCGGTATCACACCCCGAACTACGCGCGGGCCCCGATCTGCCTGGTGCGCGGCGAGGGGGTGCGGGTGTGGGACAGCGAGGGGCGGGAGTACCTGGACTTCGGCTCCGGCATCGCGGTGACCTCGCTCGGGCACTGCCACCCGCGCGTGACGGGCGCCATCCGGGAAGCGGCCGCCACCCTGCTGCACGTCTCGAACCTCTACCACTCGGCGCCCCAGATCCACCTGGCCCGGCTGCTGGTCGAGCACTCGTTCGCCGACCGGGTCTTCTTCTGCAACTCGGGGGCCGAGGCCAACGAGGCCGCCATCAAGCTGGCCCGGAAGTACGCCCGCGAGCGGCACGCCTCGGACCGCGTCGAGATCATCACCACCCGCAACTCGTTCCACGGCCGCACCCTGGCCACCGTGACCGCCACCGGCCAGGAGAAGTACCAGCACGGCTTCGAGCCCCTGGTGCCGGGCTTCAAGCACGTGCCCTACAACGACCTGCGGGCGATGGCGCGGGCGATCGACTCCCGCACGGCCGCCATCCTGGTCGAGCCGATCCAGGGCGAGGGCGGCGTGCACGTGCCCGACGACGACTACCTGCCGGGCCTGCGCAAGCTGTGCGACGAGGCGGGCGTGCTGCTGATGCTCGACGAGATCCAGACCGGCGTCGGGCGGACGGGGCGGCTGTGGGCCTACCAGCACGCCGGGGTCGAGCCCGACGTCATGACGCTGGCCAAGGCCCTGGCCAACGGCGTCCCGATCGGGGCCATGCTGGCGCGCGACGAGGTCGCTGCCGTGCTCACGCCGGGCTCGCACGGCTCCACGTTCGGCGGCACCCCGTTCGTGACGGCCGTGGCGCTGGCCACGCTCACGACGGTCCTGGACGAGGGGATCCCCGAGCGCGCGGCCCGGGTCGGCCGCTACCTCATGGAGCGGCTGCGGGCGCTGGCCGGCGGCCGGCCGGACGTCGTGGACGTCCGGGGCCGCGGGCTGCTGATCGGGGTCGAGCTGACGCGGCCGGCGGCCCCCCTGGTGGACGCCTGCCGGGAGGCCGGCCTGCTGGTCCTCACCGCCGGCGAGCGCGTGCTGCGGCTGGCGCCGCCGCTGATCGTGGACGAGCGCGACTGTGACCGGGCGCTGGCCGTCATCGAGCAGGCGCTGGGGGCGGCCGGCCGGTGACCCACTTCCTGTCCTCGGCCGACCTCACCCGGGAGCGGGCCCTCCACCTGTTCCGGGTGGCGGCCGCGCTCCGGCAGGGCTGGAAGGCGGGCCGCCGCGGCGCGCCGCTGGCCGGGCGCACGCTGGCCCTCATCTTCGAGAAGCCCTCCCTGCGCACGCGGGTGACGTTCGAGGTGGGCATCGTGCAGCTGGGCGGGCGGGCCGTCTACCTGGCCGGCCCGGAGATCGGCATGGGCACGCGGGAGTCGGTGCCCGACGTCGCCCGCAACCTCTCGCGCTGGGTGGACGGCATCGCCGCCCGCGTCCACGCTCACGCCACGGTCGAGAGCCTGGCCCGTCACGCCACGGTCCCGGTGGTGAACGCCCTCAGCGACGTCGAGCATCCCTGCCAGGCCCTGGCCGACTTCTTCACCCTCTGGGAGCGCGGCATCGACCTGGGCGCCATGCGCCTGGCCTGGATCGGCGACGGCAACAACGTCTGCCACTCCCTGATGCTGCTGGGCGCCCTGTTCGGGACCGACATCGTCGTGGCCACGCCGCCGGGCTACGAGCCCGATGCGCGCATCCAGGCCACCGCCCGGCGGCTGGGGGGACGGCTGACGGTCACCACCGAGGCCCGGGACGCCGCCACGGGAGCCGACGTGCTGTACACGGATGTCTGGGTCAGCATGGGCCAGGAAGCCGAGCGGGCGCGGCGGCTGGAGGCCTTCGCCCGCTACCAGGTCAACGAGCGCCTGCTGGCCTGCGCCAAGCCCTCGGCGCTGGTGATGCACTGCCTGCCGGCGCACCGGGGCGAGGAGATCACCGACGCGGTGCTGGACGGGCCGCAGAGCATCGCGCTGGACCAGGCCGAGAACCGGCTGCACGCCCAGAAGGCCGTCATCCTGGACCTGCTGGGAGGCTCGGTGGACGATGTCTGACCCCAAGCGGGTGGTCCTGGCCTACTCGGGCGGTCTGGACACCTCGGTGATCCTGCGCTGGCTGATCACCCGCTACCGCTGCGAGGTGGTGGCCTTCTGCGCCGACCTGGGGCAGGGGGAGGAGCTGCTGACCGTCCGGGACAAGGCGCTGCGCACGGGCGCGGTCGCCGTCCATCTCGTGGACCTGCGCGAGACGTTCGTGAAGGACTTCGTCTTCCCGATGCTGCGGGCGGGCGCGGTGTACGAGGGCGGGTACCTCCTCGGGACCTCCATCGCCCGCCCGCTCATCGCCCAGGCCCAGGTCGAGATCGCCCTGCGCGAGGGGGCGGACGCGGTCGCCCACGGGGCCACCGGCAAGGGCAACGACCAGGTGCGCTTCGAGCTGACCTACGCGGCCCTGGCGCCGCACCTGCGCGTCATCGCGCCCTGGCGGGAGTGGGACCTCACCTCGCGCTCGGCCCTGATCGAGTTCGCCCGGCGCCACGACATCCCGGTCCCGGTGACCGCCGAGCGCCCGTACTCGACCGACCGCAACCTCTTCCACATCTCCTACGAGGGGGGGATCCTCGAGGATCCCTGGGCGGCGCCGCCCGACAAGATGTTCCTGCTCACGAACGCGCCCGAGGAGGCGCCGGACGTCCCGGTGGACATCACGGTGGACTTCGAGGCCGGCGACCCGGTGGCGGTGGACGGCGTGCGGCTGGCCCCGGCGGCGCTCCTGGAGCGGGTGAACCGGCTGGGGGCCGAGCACGGCGTGGGGCGGGTGGACCTGGTCGAGAACCGCTACGTGGGCATCAAGTCCCGCGGGGTGTACGAGACCCCCGGCGGCACCATCCTGCACGTGGCCCGCCGCGCCGTGGAGTCGCTGACGCTGGACCGCGAGGTCCTGCACCTCCGCGACTCCCTCGTGCCCCGCTACGCCGAGATGGTCTACTACGGCTACTGGTTCACGCCCGAGCGACAGGCGCTGCAGGCGCTGATGGACGACTGCGCCCGCGACGTCACGGGCACGGCCCGCCTGCGCCTGTACAAGGGCAACGTGACCGTGCTGGGCCGCCGCTCGCCGCGCTCGCTCTACCGTCCGGACTTCGCGACCTTCGAGGCCGACGCCGTCTACCGCCAGCGCGACGCCGAGGGCTTCATCTCCCTCAACGCCCTGCGCCTGAGGATCCGCGCGCTCCGCGACCGGCGGAGCTGAGCCGGGTGCAGGTCGACGTCCTGCTCACCGCCGAGGCCGCGGCGGCGGCGCCCCCGGCCGGCCGCGTGGTCCTGGTGGTGGACGTCCTGCGCGCGAGCACCAGCATCGTCGCGGCCCTGGCCGCGGGCGCGGCGGCCGTGATCCCGGCCCGGGATCCCGAGGAGGCGCGCCGGCGGGCCGGGGCCCTGC
>JBBIIW010000182.1:0-6398 GCA_037446305.1 Candidatus Rokuibacteriota bacterium | reverse complement strand
TGCCTCCGGCCAGCCAGGTCGCGTAGTAGCCGACGACCAGCTCCGCGCTGTTCGGCAGGACGAAGCCCACGCGGGTGCCGGCCCCGACGCCGGCCGCGCGGAGGCCGGAGGCCGCGCCGCGAGCCGCGCGGAAGAGCGCCTCGTAGGTCAGCACGCGCCCTTCGCGGTCGGTCTCGTGGTCCACCTCGCGGATCGCCACCCGGTCGCCGAAGCGCGGCAGGTTGCGCTCCACCAGCCACCAGGCCGGCGCGTCGGGGTACGTCAGCGACCGGCCGATGTGGGACGGCCAGACCGCGTGCCAGATCCGTGACTGACCGCGCGCGGCTGCCACGGCGGCTCCCCCTGCCGATCCCTCACCGGCCGACCAACGCGCGGCTGCAACGGCATCGACCGCATCGGGAGGGGGAGCGGCTCCCTCTCCCGTTACCCGCCCCTGATACGGCGGCTGGCGCCGGCGCCCGCGCACGTCAGGCGGGGGTGGGCACGGGCAGCGCGTGGCCGAGGTCCATCGCGGCCAGGTTCTGCTCGTGGAAGCGCGGGATCACCTCCAGCATCGCCTGCTTCATGGCCTGCTGGTCGAGCCCGCTGACCCGGGTGAGGGCGCCCAGCATGATCATGTTCGCGAACAGGACGTTGTTGAAGCGCTCCTTGGCCAGCTGGGTGGCGGGCACGGCCAGGTGGCGCTCCGGCGCGTCCGGACGCACCTGCTCGACCATCTCGGGGTCGTAGAGGATCCAGCCCTGGCAGCAGTCGTAGAACTTCCGGTAGGCAGGGGCGGAGAAGGCGACGAAGACGTCGGCGTGCTCGACCACCGGGCTGTCCACGTCCTCGGGCGAGATCACGAGCTGGGCCCGCACGTAGCCGCCGCGGGTCTCGGTGCCGTGGCTCTTCAGCATGGTCACCCGGTGCCCCTGCTTGATGGCGCACAGCCCGATGATCTGCCCCATGCGGATCACTCCCTGGCCGCCGAAGCCCGAGATCAGGATCTCGGTGCGCGGCCGCCGGTCGCTCGGCGTGGTCATCAGTGGGCGTCCGGCGCGGCGGCGGCCCGCTGGCGTTCCTGATCGGCCCGGACCCGGTCGTTCATGTCGCGCAGCAGGCGGCTGAACTCCGGGCGGCTGTTGGAGGCATCGTGGCGGATGCCGGTCTGCCAGGTGAAGTCGGTCTCGCTGCCGTCGGCCTTCCGGCCCTGGGTGTGCTCGTAGATCCACTCGAGGTTCTTCAGGGTGTCGCGCGTGCCCAGGGCGTAGGCGCCGAAGTTCTCGTTGCAGGGGAACCGCACGTGCACGAACGAGAAGCCGTCGTTCTGGAGCGCCTTCTTGACCACCTTCACCGTCTGGTGCCACTGGGTGGCCGTGGTCTCGGCCACGAAGGTGGCGCCGGCGGCGATGACGACGTCGCAGGGGTCGAACGAAGGCTCGACCATGCCGTAGGGGCTGGAGTTGGTCACGTAGCCGGCGGGGGTCGTGGGCGAGAACTGCCCGCCCGTGGACTCGTAGCCCATGTTGTCCTCGCAGACCACCACCACGCCCAGGTTCCGGCGAGCGGCGTGGATCAGGTGCGAGGTGCCGATGGAGGCGGCGTCGCCGTCGCCCACCACGATCAGGTACTTCTTGTCCGGCTGGGCCAGCTTGAGCCCGGTGGCCACCGCCAGGGCCCGTCCGTGGGTGGCGCCGAAGTTGTCGCCGCCCCAGGTGGCGAAGGTCTGCCGGCCCACGCAGCCGATGCCGGTGCCGAAGATCACGTCCTCCTGCTTCAGGCCCAGCTCGTCGATGGCCTGCAGCAGCCAGTTCTCGATCATGCCGATCCCGCAGCCGTGGCAGGCCTTGGTGGGAATCTGGCTCGGGCGCAGGTACTTGCGGGCCAGCCTGTTCATTGCCGCCTCCTCAGCGGACCTGGGTCCAGATGTACGGCAGCTCGGGCATCCGCCCCCGGCTGGCCAGTCCCTCGAGCCCGGCCACCACCTCGGCCACCGTGTGCAGCTCCGCGCTCTTGCCCATGAAGTGGACCTTCCGCTTGTCGGGCGCCGCCCGCATCACCTCGCGGACGAGCTGCCCGTCGTAGTTCAGCTCGCAGACCAGGTAGCGGGCGTCCCGCTCGAACAGCTCGTCCAGGAAGGGCCACAGCGTGATCAGCCGGATGAAGCCCGCCGCGATGCCGCGGCGTCGCGCCTCCCGGACCCCCGTCTTCACCGTCCGGGCGGCGGCCCCGTAGGCCACCGCGATGACCTCGGCGTCCTCCAGCCCCAGCGTCTCGTAGCGCGTCAGCTCGGCCCGGTGGTGCCGGATCTTGTTGACCAGGCGGAAGGTCTGCGCCCACTGGGCCTCCATCTCCTCGATGTCGTACCCCTCCTCGGTGTGGGTGTAGGCCGACACGCAGACGCCGGTGCCGTGGCCGATCACGTTCGGCGGCACGTCGATGTCGGCGCGACCGACGGGGTAGAACGGCATCATGAGGTTGTGGCGGCGGGGGACGACGAAGTCGAGCCGCTCGTAATCGTCGGGCACGAACAGGTCCTCCCACATGTCCGAGATGACCTGGTCGGTCAGGATCGTCACCGGGGTCCGGAACCGCTCGGCCAGGTTGAAGGCGTCGATGGTGAGCCAGAACGACTCCTGCACCGAGCTGGGCGACAGCACGATCGTCTCGAAGTTGCCCCCGTGCGTGGCGTAGCGGGCCACGTAGAACTCGCCCTGGCCGGGCGCCCCCGTGATGCCGCTGATGGGGCCCACCCGCATGGCGTCCACGACGACCAGCGGGATCTCGTTGGTGATGGCCCAGCCGTAGGCGTCGTGCATGAGCGTGTAGCCGGGGCCCGAGGTGGCGGTCATGGCCTTGAGGCCGCCCAGGCTGGCGCCGGCGCACATGTGCATGCCGGCCAGCTCGTCCTCGGCCTGCATGTAGTAGCCGCCGACCTGGGGCAGACGTCGGGACATGTACTCGGCGATGTCGGTGGCCGGCGTGATGGGATAGCCGGCGAAGACCCGGCAGCCGGCCGCGATGGCGCCCTCGGTGAGGGCGAAGGTGCCGGCCTCCAGCAGCCGGCGTCCCGGGCCGGCGCGCTGCGCCCAGTCCGCCCACGGCGCCACCAGGCGCTCCGTGACGTCGAGCGGGACGGTCGCCATCAGTCGTCGCTCCCCGCCTTGAGGGCCACGTCGATGCAGAAGTCCGGGCAGATCTGGTAGCAGAGCATGCAGCCGACGCAGTGCTCCTCGTGGGCCACGATCATGGGGAACCAGCCGAGCCGGTTGGGCGTCCTGCGCCAGGCGAAGACGTCCACCGGGCAGACGTTGAGGCAGAAGCCGCAGGCCTTGCACATGTCCTCGGCGATGATGACGTCCCACCTGCCGGCCGGCCCGCGGGGGGCCTTCTTCTCAAGCTTGAACAGCCCCATGCCCCTCCCTCTGCATGACGCGCCGGACGATGTCCCGGGCGCCGGCGATGTGGGCCCGCGCCAGGCGCTCGGCGCCCTCGGCGTCCTGGGCCTCGATGGCCGCGAAGATCGCCCGGTGCTCGCGGTCCGCGTCCTCCAGCCGGTGCTCGGTGCGCAGCAGCAGCGGGTGGAAGTGCCGGATGGACAGCCGCACGACGGCGGAGAGCGCCTGCAGGCGCCGGTTGCCGGCCGCGCGGAAGATCTCCTCGTGAAAGGCCACGTGGGCCGGAAACCACTGGTTGGCGTCGCCGCGGGCCAGGCACCGGGCCATCCGGCCGAGCGCCCGGTCGAGCCGGGCCAGCGCGGCAGCGGTGCGCCGCCGGGCGGCCAGCCGCGCGGCCAGCCCGTCCAGCACCTCGCGCAGGTCGTAGAGCTCGACCGCCTCGTCGAGCGCCAGCACCGCCACCCGGACCCCGCCGCCGGGCAGGAGCTCGACCAGGCCCTCCTGCTCGAGCCGCACCAGGGCCTCGCGGATGGGCGTGCGGCTGATGGCGAGCTGGTCCGCCAGGTCGGTCTGCTTCAGGCGGGCCCCGGCGGCCAACCGCCCGTCGAGGATGGCGTTGCGGAGCGTCTGGGTCGCGTCGTCGACCAGCCGCCGCCGTCGGATGGGAGCCACCGCCGTCCGGGTCGCCAGGGGTCTGCTCCTGTCGGGATTTTGTATCCAGAATCCAGCGCGCCGGCCCGAGTACAGCACGGCCGCGGCCCGCCCGTCAAGGCGGCCCGGTCAGCCCAGCAGGCGCTCGGCCGCCTCCATCAGCGTCTCGCTCAGGGTGGGATGGGTGTGGATGGTGAGGGCGAGATCCTCGGCCGTCAGCGCCGCCTCGATGGCCAGCGCCGCCTCGGCGATCAGCTCCCCGGCGCCCGGCCCCACGATGCCGACGCCCAGGATCCGGCCGGTGGCGGGCTCGGCCAGGATCTTCGTGAGCCCGTCGCTCCGCCCCAGGGTCGCGGCCCGCCCGGACGCCGCCCACTGGACGCGGGCCACCTTGACCTCGCGGCCCTGCTGCTGGGCCTCGCGCTCGGTGAGGCCGCACCAGGCCACCTCGGGATCGGTGAACACCACGGCCGGGATGGCGACGTTGTCGAAGGCCGCGGGGCGCCCCGCGATGGCCTCCGCGGCGACCTTGCCCTGGCGCATGGCCCGGTGAGCCAGCATGGGCTCGCCGGTGGCGTCGCCGACGGCGTAGATGCGCGGGTCGTCCGTCCGGCAGCGCTCGTCCACCAGGACGACTCCGCGCGGGTCCCGGCGGACGCGGGTGGTCTCGAGGCCGAGGTCGTCCGTCAGCGGGCGCCGCCCCACGGCGACCAGGACGCGATCGAAGAGGGCCGGCTGCCCGCCGAGCGTCACCTCCACGCCCCCGCCCGCCGCGCGCAGGTCGGCGGCGGCGGTGTTCAGGAACACGGCCGCGAACTGCCGCTCGCAGCGGCGCTGCAGCGGCTGCACCAGGTCCCGGTCCACGCCCGGCAGGAGGCCGTCGGTCATCTCGACCAGCGTCACCTTGCTGCCCAGGGCCGCGTACACCTGGCCCAGCTCGAGGCCGATGTAGCCGCCGCCGATGACGAGCAGCCGCTCGGGGATGTCCGGCACCTCGAGCGCGGCCGTGGAGTCCATGACGCGGTCGGAGGTCAGGGGCAGGCCCGGCAGTGGCGCGGGCGCGGAGCCGGTGGCGACGATGGCGTGCTTGAAGACGACCTTCTGGGGCTCCTCGCCCTCGACCCGCAGCCGCCGGGACTCCTCGAACACCGCGCGGCCGCCGACGACGTCGACGCCCCGGGCCCGGGCCACCGAGACGAGCCCGCGCGCCAGCCTGCCCACGACGCGCTCGCTCTTCCACTTGCGCAGCGGGTCGAGGGCCAGGCGCGGGGGCGCGAAGTCCACGCCGAACTCGCGCGCCCGCTCGGCCTCGCCGATGACCGCGGCCACGTGCAGGAGAGCCTTGGAGGGGATGCAGCCCTCGAACAGGCAGGCTCCGCCCAGCCGGCGGCCCGCGTCCACGATCAGCGTGTCCAGCCCCAGCTCGGCGCACCGGAAGGCGGCGGAGTACCCTCCGGGGCCGCCGCCGACCACGGCCACGTCCACCTCGCGGACGACGTCCCCCATGACCATCTAACCGGGCACGGGCACCCGGGCTGTCGCCACGCCCGTGCCCCTCCGCAATACCTCGCGTCGGTTGATCGCCCACGCGATCAGAGTCGCGACGTCACGTGACGCAGTCCTGGCGGCCATCACAGCTCCAGGAGTAACTGGTCGGGGTGCTCGAGGCGGCGCACGATGTCGGCCGCGAACCGGGCGCCGTCGGCGCCGTCGGCCACGCGGTGGTCGAACGTCAGCGAGATGGGCAGCATGAGCCGCGGGACGATCTGGCCCTCGCGCACCACCGGCTCGGGGCGCGCACGGGCCACGCCCAGGATCGCCACCTCCGGGTAGTTGATGATGGGGATGGCGCCGGTGCCGCCCAGGGCCCCGATGTTCGTGATCGTGAAGGTGCCGCCGCGCAGGTCCTCCAGGGTGGCCTTGCCCTCCCGCACCCGCCGGGCCAGCGCCTCCAGCTCCTGCTGCAGGTCCAGCAGCCGCTTGCGGTCCGCGTCCCGGATGACGGGCACGATGAGCCCGCGCTCGGTCGCCACGGCCACGCCCAGGTGCACGTACCGCTTGACGATCAGCTCGCCGGCGGCCGGATCCAGGCTGGCATTGAACTGCGGGTGCGCCCGGAGCGCCAGGGCGGCGGCCTTCAGCAGGAAGCTCGTCAGCGTGAGCGTGACGCCCCGGGCCCGCGCCGCGTCCGCGTTGCGCGCGATGACGGCGTCGAGGTCCGTGATGTCGGCCCGGTCGAAGTGCGTGACGTGCGGGATCAGTGCCGCCGCCAGCGCCATGCGCTCGGCGATGGTGCGGCGCAGGTGCGACAGCGGCCGGCGCTCGACCGGCCCCCACTGGGCGAAGTCGGGCAGCGGCGGCGGCTGCAGC
>JBBIIW010000181.1:0-6509 GCA_037446305.1 Candidatus Rokuibacteriota bacterium | reverse complement strand
GGGCTGGGGCGGGCGCGCCCGCCGGTCGGCGATGCCCATGACGACGGCCCAGAGGGCCGTGGAGGCGGCCACCACCACCGAGGAGCGCAGGTGCGCCCCGATCCACGCCTCAAGCGCGAGCCCCGCCAGCCCGGCGGGCACGCTGGCCAGGACGACCAGCCACCCGACCCGCCGGGCCAGCGCCCCGGTCAGGAGCCTCACCAGCTCGGTGCGGAAGTAGGCGAGCAGCGCCGCCAGGGTCCCGATGTGCACGGCCGCGTCGAAGGCCAGCCCCTGATCCGGCCAGGCCATCAGCCGCGGCACCAGGATGAGGTGCCCGGAGGAGGAGACGGGGAGGAACTCGGTCAGGCCCTGGACGACACCCAGGACGATGGCCTGGGCGTAACTCACCAGGCGGCGGGCCGCAGCGCCAGCTCCATGGCGCGAGGATTCTAGCACGTGGGATACAATCAGCGTCAGGTCATGCCGACCACCGCCGCCATCGTCCTGGTCGGGAACGAGATCCTCTCGGGGAAGATCGCCGACGCCAACGCCGTCTACCTCTGCCGGGAGCTGCGGGCGCTGGGCGTGGACGTCCGGAAGATCACCGTGATCCCCGACGAGGTCCAGGTCATCGCCGACGAGGTGGCGGCCGCCAGCGCCGCCTGCGACGTGGTCTTCACCTCGGGCGGGGTGGGGCCGACGCACGACGACGTCACCATCGAGGGCGTCGCCCGGGGCCTCGGGGTGCCGGTGGTGCGCCACCCGGCCCTGGTGGCCCTGCTCCGCGACTACTACGGCGACCGGCTCAACGAGACGCACCTCAAGATGGCCGAGATCCCGGAGGGGGCCGAGCTGGTGGCGGGGGACTCGCTGCGCTTTCCCACCATCCTCATGCGGAACGTCTACATCCTGCCCGGGGTCCCGGAGATCTTCCGGCAGAAGTTCGAGGCCATCCGCGAGCGCTTCCGGGGCGCGCCCATCCATCTCCGGAACGTCTTCGTCCGGATCGGCGAGGGGAGCCTGGCCCGCCACCTCAACGCCCTGCTCGCGGACTACCCGGCCCTCCTGGTCGGCTCGTATCCCGAGCTCTCGAACCCCGGGTACCGGGTGAAGGTCACCCTGGAGTCGCGGGACGCCGCCTACCTGGAGGAGGCCCTGGAGGCGCTGCTCAAGCGGCTGCCGGTGGACGCGGTCGTGAAGGTCACCTAGCGCCGCGCTCCGTCGTGACCTCAGCGCCGGCCGCCGGGCCCAGGGTCGTGGTGGTGATGCCCGCCTACAACGCCGGCCGGACGCTGCGCATGACCTACGAGGCGCTGCCCAAGGACGCCGTGAGCACGGTGATCCTGGTGGACGACGGCTCCACCGACGAGACCCTGGCCGTGGCCCGCCAGCTCGGGCTGCAGATCTTCGTCCACAATCGCAACTACGGCTACGGCGCCAACCAGAAGACCTGCTACACCGAGGCCCTGCGGGCGGGCGCCGACATCGTGGTCATGGTCCACCCCGACTACCAGTACGATCCCCGGCTGGTGCCGCAGATGATCGAGCCGATCGTGGCCGGGCGGGCCGACGTCGTCCTGGGCTCCCGCCTCAAGAGCGGCTCGGCGGTGGCCCAGGGGATGCCGCGCTGGAAGTACCTCGGCAACCGGCTGCTGACCGGGCTGGAGAACGCCGTCTTCGGGCTGCGCCTGTCCGAGTTCCACACCGGCTACCGCGCCTTCCGGCGCCAGGTCCTGGAGACCGTCAACTATCCCCTGAACTCGGACGGCTTCGTCTTCGACCAGGAGATCATCGCCCAGGCCGTGGTGGCCGGCTTCCGCATCGCCGAGATCCCGGTGCCCACGCGGTACTTCCCCGAGGCCTCGGCGGTCGGCCCGGTCGCCTCGACGGTGTACGGCCTCCGGGTCCTGGCGATGCTCTTCTGGTACGCGCTGCACCGGCTGGGCCTGCGCCGCTCCCGCCGCTTCGACAGCCTGCGCGCGCGCTACACCCGGGAGCCCTGAAGGGGGCCGGAACCGGGCCTCAGCCGGCGAAGGCCGTGGCGGCGTACTGCGGATAGGCTCCGGCGAGCGCCTCCCGCACCCGCGTGCGGAGGACGTGGAGCTCGGCCGGCGTGGGGGGCGGGGTGATTCCGGCGTCGGGCGCCCACTCCAGCGCGAAGCCGGTGCGCCGGGCCAGCTCGCCGCGCTCGACGCCGGGATGGATGGAGGCCACCACCAGCCGCCGGCGCTCGGGGTCGAAGCGGAAGACGCAGAGCGGCGTCACGCACAGCCAGGGGCCGCCGGGGCGGACCACCGCCGGCGGCGAGGAGCCCGGGCTCGTCACGTGATCCACCCGGGGCACGAAGATGCGGGGCGTGTGCTCGCGGCGGAAGAGGATGACCCGGCGGGCCAGGTAGTAGAGCATGGCCGAGCCGGCACCGCCGGGCAGGCGCACGCGGGGGCGCTCGTGCTCGCCGACCGCGAACAGGTTCAGGTTGCCGTGCGCGTCGATCTGCCCGCCGGAGAGGAAGAACAGATCCAGACGCCCGCGCTGGGCGAAGTCGTAGAACTCCTTGGAGCCGCCGCGGAAGGGCCAGTAGTCGGGGTGGTTGAAGATGATCACCCGGGCCCGGGGCGCGTGCGTGAAGTGCGCCAGCAGCACGCCGCTGGCCGGCAGCGGGGCCAGCGTGCCCACGCCGACCGTCTCGCCGTCCCGCACCAGGCGGGCGATGACGGCGGCCATCAGCTCGTCGGCGGTGCAGTCCATCCCACCCGCGCCAGGTAGGTGGCGTGGTCCTTGGGCTCGAGCACGTAGCGCTCGAGGTATCGCCGGAAGCCCGCCTCGTCGCGGGCGGCGGCGGCGTACTCGCGCAGGTGGGCGGCGTCCAGCGCGTGCACGCCCCGCACCAGCGTGGGGTGGGCGCCTCCGGGCGCCTCCACCACCGCCGTGACGTGGATGCCCTCCAGCACCACGCCGGCCGGCGAGCGGCGGAGCTCGTCGGCGGTCGCCAGCCGCTCGGCGGAGGCGATGACGACGTCGGAGGCCTGCGCCAGCAGGGCGTCGTCCTCCATGTGATCGAGCAGCAGCGTGCCGTCGGGCGCGGCGGCGATGGCGTGGATGAGCGCCACGTCGCAGCGGATGGCCGGCACGACCATCACCGGCCGCTCGGGGGCGAAGGGGTCCGGGATGACCCTGAAGTCGGGGCGCAGGCGCTCGTAGTCGGAGCCCACGTGCCCGGCCACCGGCATGAACGGCACGCCCTGGGCTCCGGCCTGGAGCCCGGCCAGCAGGCCGGGTCAGGAGTGCTCGAGGCAGCGCAGCCGGCCGGCCTCGGCCAGGCGCCGGAAGCTGGGCGCGGGGCCGAACTCGTTGAGCACGATCTGGGCGAACTCCACGGCCGCCGCGCAGCCGGCCCCGATCAGCAGATCGAGGCCGAAGCCGCCGGTGGAGGCGGCCACCAGGTGCAGGTCGCGGGCGCCGCGGCGGATCACCTCGCGGATGAGGGCGGTGGGGGTGATCATCACCGGGCCGCCGCCGACGCCCACCCGCTGGCCGGCGCGCACCCAGCGTCCGACCTCGTCCAGCGCCAGCCGCTTGTCGGGGCCGCTCATGGCCGCGGGCAGGAGACCACGAGCTCGTCGCCCTCGCGCCGCAGCGGCAGGCGCGTCAGCGCATCGCCCCGGCAGGGGCCGGCCAGGCAGCGGCCGCCGGCCGGCTCGAAGCGCGCGCCGTGGGTGGCGCAGACCAGGGTGCGGCCGTCCTCGGCCAGGAACTCGTTGGGCCACAGGTCGAGCGGGGTGCCCGCGTGCGGGCAGCGGTTCAGGAAGGCCTGGAAGCCGCCGTCGTGGTGGACCAGGAAGCCGTCGACGACGCGCGTCCCGCAGGTCAGGCGGAACTTCGCCGTCCGGCCCCGTCCCACGTCGGCGGCGCGGCAGCGCCACTCGCCCGGCGGCGTCATAGTCCGCATGGTACCATTCGGGCGATGCTGGCGATCGAGGCGCGCGATGTCGCGAAGACGTTTCGCGCCGGGTGGAGGCGCCGGCAGCGCACCGCCGCCCTCCGGGGCGTCTCCCTCACCGTCCGCCGCGGCGCCATCGTCGGGGTGCTGGGCCCGAACGGCGCCGGCAAGACCACGCTGCTGTCGATCTTCGCCACCCTGCTCACGCCGGACCAGGGCGTGGTCACCATCCTCGGCCACGACGTCGTGCGCGACGCCACCCGCCTCCGGCGCCGGCTCAACATGGCCACCGGCCGCCCGTCGTTCCTGTGGAGCCTGCGGGTGCCCGAGATCATCGCCTTCTACGGCCGGCTCTACGGCCTGGGCGGCCGGGCCCTGCGCCGCAAGGTGGACGAGCTGGTGGAGACCTTCGAGCTGGGCACCCACCGGGGCGCGGCCTACAACGAGCTGTCCACCGGGCTCAAGCAGCGCCTGGCGCTGGCCAAGGCGCTGGTCAACGACCCCGAGCTGCTGTTCCTGGACGAGCCCACGCTGGGGCTGGACCCCGACATCGCCGTCCGCATCCGGGCCCACATCGCCGCGCTCCGGCGCGAGCGCGGCATGACGATCGTGCTCACCACGCACTACATGCGGGAAGCCGAGCAGCTGTGCGACGAGATCGCCTTCATCAAGGGCGGCCGCATCCTGGCCCGGGGCACCGCCGACGAGCTCAAGCGCCAGATCCGGCTGGGCGACGTGGTGGCCCTCCGCCTGGAGCCGTGGCCGGCCTGGCTGCCGGAGGCGCCGGGCGTGCTCCGCTGCGCCGAGGTGGACGGCTGGACGGAGTGTACGGTGGACGACGCCGAGAAGCGCCTGCCCGAGCTCCTGCGGCAGCTGCACGCCGACGGGGTGCTGGTGCGGGGCGTCCAGGTGCGGGAGCCCGAGCTGGAGGAGGTCTTCGTTGAGCTGGCGCGCTGAGGCCCTGGCCGTCTGGGCCTTCACGGTCCGCAGCCTGCTCATGGCCTCCCGCAACGTGTTCTTCTTCTTCGAGCTGCTCTTCTGGCCGATCGTGGGCGTGCTGTCCATCGGGCTCATGACGCGCTTCCTGGGCCTGGGCACCGAGGCCACCGCCTTCGTGCTGGTCGGCACCATCGCCCTGTCGGTGGTGCAGGTGTGCCAGCTCGAGGTCGCCTACGTCGTGCTCTTCGACGTGTGGTCGAAGTCGGTCAAGCACCAGTTCCTGGCCCCGGTCGGCATCCGGCACCTCTCGCTGGGCTCCTGGCTGGTGGGGATGCTGCGGGGCCTGGTCGTGTTCGCGATCCTGGCCGTCCTCGGCCAGGCGGCCTTCGAGGTCAGCGTGGTGGAGCCCGGCGTGATGGCGGTGGCGGCGTTCCTGACCGGCTGCTTCCTGACCGCCTGGATCATCGGGGTGGCCGTCTGCGCCCTCATCACGCTGTTCGGCAACCGGGCCGAGGCGTTCGCCTGGGCCAGCGCGAACCTGGTACTGGTCCTGGCCGGCATCTACTACCCGATCTCGGTGCTGCCCGGCCCGGCGGCCGCGGTGGCGGCCGCCATCCCGCTCACCCACTTCCTGGAGGCCTTCCGTGCCCATTACGGCTTCGCCACCGCGGTGGCCCACCCGCTGGCGGCCGGGTTCGTCCTGGCCGCCCTCTACGCGACGGCGGCGCACCTGGCGCTGGCCGCCGCCGTCCGGCGCGCGCGAGCCTCGGGGCTGCTGCTCAAGATGTCCGAGTGATCCGGAGACCGCATGGACGCCACCGCCTTCGCCCGCCTGAGCCCGACCACGCTGGCCGACGTCCTGACCCGCGATCGCGTGATGGACTGCGGCATCCGCCCGGTGTGGCTGCCCATCCCCCGGCTGGCCGGCCCGGCCTACCCGGTGCGGTGCGCGCCCGGCGACAACCTGATGCTGCACGCCGCCATCCACCGGGCCCCGGCCGGCTGCGTGATCGTGGTGGAGGCCGGCGACCGCGACTACGCCGTCTCCGGCGGCAACGTGTGCGCGTGGGCGCAGCGCCGGGGCATCGCCGGCTTCGTGGTGGACGGCGTCATCCGGGACGTGGCCGAGGTGCGCGAGCTGCGCTTTCCCGTCTTCGCCCGGGGCGTGATCCCCATTCCCGGCGACAAGGCCAGGCCGGGCGTGCTCGACGGCCCCGTGACCTGCGGCGGGGTTCGGGTGGAGCCCGGGGACATCGTGGTCGCCGACGAGGAGGGGATCGTGGTGGTGCCGGCGGCCCGGGCCGAGCCCGTGCTGCGGGCGGCCGAGGCCAAGGCGGCCCGGGACGCGGCCGTATCGCTCGACGAGTGGGCGCGCGCCCACCGCGAGCGCATCGAACAGGATCTCGGTGATCACGAGATCGCCTGGCCGCATTGCGCCCTCAATATGCCGACGCGGTTGCATGGCCGGCGCCGCCCAGACGCTTGAGCAGGTCGTCCAGCAACCCGCTGGCGCCGATGCGGACGGCGCTGCAGTTGTTGCGGCTGCGCGGGCGGCAGTCGCGGGAACAGGACACCCTCGAGCGGCAGGTGTCGCATCTCACCCGGCTGGTCGACGATCTGCTCGACATCTCGCGAATCACCCAGGGCA
>JBBIIW010000180.1:0-6541 GCA_037446305.1 Candidatus Rokuibacteriota bacterium | reverse complement strand
TTCGCGCGATACGGGGCACGGGCTCGTCGCGGTCAAGGAAGCTCGCCGGCGCTTGGTCAAGATCGGGCTGCTAGTCCCCCAGCAGCAGGCACGCGGAAATCGGGGGAGATTCGGACGCCGTGTATTCCGCGTGAACGTGACACCGGCCGTGGTACGGATGCTGTCCGGTGGACAGCCGGCCGCAGAACGGTCAGTACCCCCCGAAGGTTCCCCAAGAAGAAGGTACGGGGCGGCGAGCGCCGCCCCCAGGGCGCCCGCCGCCGAGCGCACCGCGCCCAGCATGTCCACGGCCATGGTGCCGGCCGGCAGGTCCAGCGCGGCGTGGATCACGGCGGCATTGGTCTTGTCCAGGTACGCCGGGTCGGCGGTGGCGAAGTAGAGGGCCCCGGGCACCGGCGCCGTCCCGGCGCGGAGCGCGGCCCGGCCGGCCTCGACCGCCATGGACGTGGTGTCCTCGTCGTAGGCGGCCACCGACCGGGTGCCGCTGCCGGCGGGCGTCCCGAGCGCCTCCGCGATCGCCCGGCGCTCCAGGCGCCAGTAGGGGACGTGGCTGCCGTAGGCGACGATGCCGCGCACGGCGATCAGGCCCGCAGGCCCGGACGGCGCCGGCGCTCCTGCTCCTCGCGCTCGGGGTGGAGGCGGACTGGACGGGTCAGCAGCTCCCCGCAGGGGATGCGGGGGGACGTCAGCGACGGGCGGATGAGCATGCGCGCCTCCCGGTCGTCCCGTAAGATAGCGCCGGCGCCGGGCCGGCGCGAGAGGAGGATGCCATGGGAGCCGCTGACGTCAGGGGGCACGCGGTGGTCGTTCAACCGGGGGAGGCGCCGTCCTACTGGCAGCCCGTGCCGGCCAGCGGGCACGCCGATCCCACCCTGGTCCCCGCCCTCACCCGGTTCGACGGCCTGTCCATGGGGTACCAGACGATCGCGCCGGGCGGGCGCGTCCGGGAGCACTCGCACGGCGCCCAGGTGGAGCTGCAGATCTGCTTCCGCGGCCGGGGCCGGGTCATCGTGGACGGGACGAGCCACCCGCTGGTGCCCGGCACCGCCTGCTTCCTCGGCTACGACGTCAAGCACGAGATCGTGAACGAGGGCGACGAGGAGCTGGTGATGCTGTGGGTGATCACGCCCCCCGGGCTCGAGCATTTCTTCCCGGCCATCGGGCGGCCGCGGACGCCCGGCGAGCCGGCGCCCCCGCCCTTCGCGCGCCCCGACGACGTGGTGGCCATCGAGCGGTCCCTGGGCATGAACGACACGCGGGCCTGAGGGCGATGCCCACCGTCGCCATCGGCGACGCCGAGCTGTACTACGAGGACGTCGGCCACGGCCCCCCGGTGCTCCTGGTGCCGGGGCTGAGCGGGCTCGGGTCCTTCTGGTCCGAGCAGGTCAAGGCGCTGGCGCTCGACTTCCGGGTCATCACGCACGACCACCGGGGTGCCGGCCGCAGCACCCACTCCCGCATCCGCTACTCGGTGGAGCAGATGGCCGGCGACGTCCTGCGCCTGATGGACGCCCTGGGCCTGGACGCGGTCCACCTGGTCGGGCATTCCACGGGCGGGGCCATCGGGCAGGTCATCGCGCAGGACCATCCCCGCCGCCTGCGCAGCCTGGTGCTCAGCGCCACCTGGGCGGGCCCGGACCCCTGGTTCCGCCGCCTGTTCGAGAGCCGCAAGGAGGTGCTGCTGGCGCTGGGCGTCGAGGCCTACCTGCGCGCCTCGCTCCTGTTCCTGGTCCCGCCCTGGTGGGTCAGCGCGCACGACCAGGCCATCGCCGCCTCGCACCGGGCCCAGCTCGAGACGGCGCCGCCGCCGGAGGTCATCGCCAGCCGGATCGACGCCATCGTCCGCTTCGACCGGCGCGCGCGGCTGGGCGAGATCCGGACGCCCACGCTCGTCATCGTCGCCGCCGACGACATGGTCACGCCGCGCGTCTACTCGGTGGACCTGGCCGAGCGGATCCCGGGCGCCAGGCTGGTCGTGCTGGACGGCGGCGGACACTTCGCGCCCCAGATCGCGCCCCAGGCCTACAACGCCGCCGTCACCGCCTTCCTGCGCAGCCAGCCCGCCTGACGGGCGCGGCGTTCCCTGTCAGCGGCGCAGGCGGCCGAGCAGCCAGAGGACGAGCCCCAGGCCGGCGCCCAGGGCGAAGGCGGCCTGGGGCCCGAACAGGATGCGGTTGTTGGTGCCGTCGAACGTGCGGGCCACCACCAGCCCGATGGCGCTCTCGCGCACCTTCACCGCCTCGGCCACCAGCACCCCGGCCGCCGCCTGGTCCAGCTCGGCCTCGCGGGCCAGGACCACGGTGGCCGCGCTCTGCTCCAGCTCGGCCTCGTGCGCGATGGCCACGCCGACGGTGCCGGCCGTCACCTCGACCTCCCCGGCCCGGGCCAGGCCGATCCCGCCCTGCGTGATCTCGATCTCGTCGGCCTGGGCCTGCAAGGCTCCGCCCTGCCTGATCGTCAGCTCGTGCGCGGACACGGCGCGGGCGCCGCCCTGGCGGATCGTCACCGCCGCCGCGCTCACGTCGCCGTCGCCGCTGCGCTCGATATCGCTCCCGTCCTGCATCACCGGCTCCTTTGCATGGGCGCGGGCCCCCGGGCTGTCGCCACGCCCGCGCCCCGCCGCGATCTCCCGTCGTGGCTCGTCTCACACCCGATCAGCGTCGCCGTCTGCCGGGGACACTGTCCCGGCGGCCGCTCCCTGGGCGCGGGCCCCCGGGCTGTCGCCACGCCCGCGCCCCGCCGCGATCTCCCGTCGTGGCTCATCTCACGCCCGATCAGCGTCGCCGTCTGCCGGGGACGCTGTCCCGGCGGTGCTACAGGTAGACGGCCTTCATCTGGGCGGCCGGGTAGCGGGCGCCGGCCGCCGCCCCCGGCGGCACGGTCTCCGAGATCCGCCGCACGTCCTCGGCGCTCAGCCGCACCGCCAGCGCGCCCACGTTCTCCTCCAGCCGGTGCCGCCGCTTGGTCCCCGGGATCGGCACGATGTCCGGCCCCTGGGCCAGCAGCCAGGCCAGCACGAGCTGGGCCGGCGTGCACCCCTTCTCGCGCGCCAGCGCCTCCACGCGCCGCACCAGGTCGGCGTTGCGCGCGAAGTGCTCGGCCTGGAAGCGCGGGTGCTCGCGCCGGCGGTCGCCCTCCGGGATGTCTTCCGGCTTCCGGACCTGCCCGGTGAGGAAGCTGCGGCCCAGCGGGGAGTAGGCGACGAAGCCGATGCCCAGCTCGCGGCAGACCGGCAGCGTGGCCTCGGCCTCGGTCCGGTAGAGCAGGGAGTACTCCATCTGCACGACCGCGAGCGGATGCACCGCGTGAGCCCGGCGGATCGTGGCCGGCGCCGCCTCGCAGAGCCCGAGGTGGCGCACCTTGCCCTCCTCCACCAGCCGCTTCATGGCCCCCACGGTCTCCTCGATGGGCACGGCCGGGTCCACGCGGTGCTGGTAGTAGAGGTCGATGACGTCGACGCCCAGCCGCCCGAGACTGGCCTCGCAGGCCTGGCGCACGTACTCGGGCCGGCCGTTGACCTGATTGGGCCCGCCGGCCGGATGGCGGACCTGACCGAACTTGGTGGCCACCACGGCCTGGTGCCGCCGGCCCTTCAGGGCGCGGCCCAGGAGCGTCTCGTTGTGCCCCCAGCCGTACATGTCCGCGGAATCCAGGAAGTCCACCCCCAGGTCCAGGGCCCGGTGGATGACCGCGATGGACTCCGCGTCGTCGCCCGGGCCGTACACACCCGACATGGACATGAGACCCAGCCCGATCGCCGAGACGCGAAGACCGCCGCCCACGATCCGATGCTCCACGGTCACCTCCTGTCCGGCGAGCGCTAGGAGCGCGAGATGCGGCGGCCGATCCGCCGCTCCAGGACGTGCGTCACCGCCGAGAAGTCCTCCTGCCCCCAGCCGGCCTCGACCGCCTCCTGGTACGTGCGGCGCGCCTCGGCCAGCAGCGGCGTCCGCACGTCCACGCTCTCGGCCTGGGCCAGGGCCAGCCCGGCGTCCTTCAGCATCAGGGTGGTCATGAAGGTGGGCGTGAACTCGCCGTCCAGGATGCGTCGCACCCGCCGCTCGAAGTACGTGCCGTAGGCCATGCCGCCGCCGTTGCGGACGACCTCGTCGAAGACGCGAGGATCGACGCCGGCCCGGACGCAGACGGCCAGCGCCTCGGCCACCGCCACCGCGGTCACGGCGGCCAGGCCGTTGTGGAGGAGCTTGATGCGGTTGCCGGTGCCGGCGGGTCCCACGTGCATGTGCAGCCGTCCCATGATCTTCAGATAGCGGGCGGTGGCCTCGACCGGCTCCCGGTCGCCGCCCACGATGAAGAAGATCTCGCCGGCGATCGCCTGGGGCTGGGAGCCGAGCATCGGCGTGTCCAGGTGCGCGATGCCGCGGGTGGCCAGCGTGCGGTGCAGCTCCAGCGTCGTCTCCGGGCTCACCGTCGAGCAGTCGCAGGTGATCAGCCCGCGGTGCCCGCCCTCGACGATGCCGTGCGGCCCCAGGTACACCGCGCTGACAGCCGCATCGTCGGGCAGGCAGGTGAAGAGCACGGCGGCCGCCGCCGCGACTTCGGCCGGCGCGCCCGCCACGCGCACGCCCGCCGTGGCGGCCAGCGGCTCGGTGGCCCGCGGGTTGGCGTCGTGCACGATCAGCGGCACGCCGGCCCGCGCCAGGTTCGCCGCCATCGGCCCGCCCATCGTGCCCAGCCCGATGAATCCCACCGTCTCGCTCATCGGCCCCTCCTCGCCGCGGTCGCCCTCCGCTGAGTACCACGGCCCCGCCGCCCGATCAAATCAGACCAGCGGCCAGGGATAGCGGCCCTCGGCGTCGTCCGGGAAGTGCGCGGCCCGCAGCAGCGCGCGCGCCCGCTCCCGCAGGCGTTCCTGCTCGGCCGGCTCCAGCCACCGGGCCACGAGCCCGGGCACCCCCTGCTCGAGCAGGCGCCGGAGGTCGGCCAGCAGCGCCCCCGGGATCGGCTCGCCGGCGAAGTCCCAGATCACCGTGCGCAGCTTCGGCTCGGCGTGAAAGGTCAGCGCGTTGTCGATGGCCCACACCAGGCCGTCGGGCCCCAGCAGGCAGTGGCCGGACTTGCGGTCGGCGTTGTTGGCGACGAGGTCGAACAGGCACAGCCGCCGCAGCCGGTCCTGGTGCCGGGGCTCGCGCCGCATGGTGAAGTAGTGCTGCCCGAAGTCGGCGTGCACGAAGAGCTGCAGCGAGCCCTCCCCCAGCGGGCCCTCCCGCGCCAGGGTGGGCGGCACCAGGTCCCAGCCCAGGGCCCGCGACAGCTCGTAGGCGGCCACCTCGCGCCGGTACAGGCCGCGGGGGAAGTCCCAGAGCGGCCGCTCGCCGCGCGCCGGCTTGTAGACCGCCAGGACGCCGGTCCCGTCGCGAACGACCTCCACCAGGAAGGTGGCGTTGCTGCTGGCGGGCAGGCGGCCGCGGATCCTGATGGCGCCGGCCGCCAGGATCGACAGCCCGTCAGCGGGCCAGGTACCCATTGCCGCGCGGGCAGACGTGGCCGGCCTCCTGCGTCTGGCCGCACATGGGGCAGCTCGGGCGGCCGCCCTTGACCACGGTGCGCGCCCGCTCCACGAAGGCCTGCGCCTGGGCCGGGGTGAGCCGGAAGCGGGCCAGCGCTCCGCGCGGCGGCTCCCGCTTCTCCTCCTCCGGCTCGGGCCCCGCTGCCCCGGCCGCCGATCCGGTCCCCTCCGCGTCGTCCCCCTCCTCCGCCTCGCCCTCGACGGCCTCGCTGGCGACGACGATGATGCGCGCCGTGCTCTCGTCCCAGCCGACGCCGATGGAGCCGACCGCCCACGCGGGCTCGATGGGCTGGGCCAGCTCGAGGTCGGCCGTCGCCGACCGCGCGGTGATGCCCAGGCGGACCAGGAGGCCGGCCAGGTACTCGCCGAGCGCGGCCACCTGCTCCTTCTCGCACTTGAGCGTGACCAGGACGTTCCCCTGCCCGGCCTGCAGGTAGAACGTCCGGGCTCCCGGCGCGCCGACGGCGCCGGCGGTGAAGCGGTCGGGCGCGTCCAGGTCGAAGGAGGCGGTCATCGGCCCAGCACGGCGGCCAGGTCGCCGTCCTGCGCGTTCACGGTGATCAGCAGCGGCGCGTCCGGGCGGAACGCGACGGCGCTGACGGAGGCCGGGGCCACGACCAGCCGCTGGAAGAGGTCGAGCGGCAGCCCCAGGGCATGGGCCACCGCCGCCTTGATGGGGTCGGCGTGCGAGACGGCGACGATGATCTGCCCGGGATGGCGCTCGACGAGCCGGCCCAGCGTCGTGACCATGCGGGTCTGCATCTCCGGAAACGACTCGCCGCCGGGGAAGCGGAAGCCGCTCGGGTGATACCGCACCCGGTGCCACTCCGGCCGGCGCCGGGCCCGGGCCAGCGGCATGCCCGTCCAGGCTCCGAGGTCGCATTCGACGAGCCCGTCCTCCACCTGGAGCGGCAGGCCCCGGGCGCTCGCGATCGCGGCCGCCGTCTCCCGCGCGCGCTCGAGCGGCGAGGTGTACACGGCCCGCACGCCGCGCACGGCCGCCAGCCGGCG
>JBBIIW010000179.1:0-6548 GCA_037446305.1 Candidatus Rokuibacteriota bacterium | reverse complement strand
GTCGACCTCCACCAGCGCCGCCGCGTCCGCGGCCAGCGCCGGCCGCTCGGCGGCCACGGCCACCACCGGCTCGCCCACGTAGCGGACGCGGTCACGGGCCAGCGGCAGCATGGCGCCCGTCTTCATCCCCTGGTAGTGCTGCAGCACGCCCCGGTACGGCCGGCACAGGCGGGCGGCCTCCTCTCCGGTCAGGACGGCCACCACGCCGGGGGCGCGGCGCGCGGCCTCCAGCCCCACGCGCAGCACGCGGGCGTGCGGGTGCGGGCTGCGGACGACGGCCACGTGGAGGAGGCGGGGCAGCACGAGGTCGTCCACGTAGCGGCCCCGTCCCGTCAGCAGCCGCGGGTCGTCGGCGCGCCTGGCGCTCGAACCGACGTGGCCCATGGCCGCGGCAGTCTAGCACGGTTGACAGGCCCGGGTGGCGCTCCTATAGTTGCGCCACTCTCGTAGGCCGACTGCAGGAGGGTTCGTCCATGCCCGCCCTCGCCCGCCGCCGGTTCCTCCGCATCGCCGCCGGCACCGCGACCGCCGCCCTCGCCCCCGCCCTCGTCCGCGCCCAGTCGCGCGCGCCCGTCCGGATCGGCTTCCCCATCCCGCTGACCGGGCCCTACGGGGCCGAGGCCAGCGACCAGCAGGCCGGCGCCACGCTGGCGGTGGACGAGGTCAACGCCCGCGGCGGCGTGCTGGGTCGCCAGGTGGAGCTGCTGGTGCGCGACGACCAGCTCAAGCCGGGGGTGGGCGCCCAGCGCGCCAAGGAGCTGATCGAGAGCGAGAAGGTGCACTTCGTCATCGGCGGGCTGTCGGCCGCCGTGCAGATGGCGATCAACGAGCAGACCAAGAAGGCGAAGATCGTCTACATCTCGATCAGCCAGTCCAACGAGATCACGGCCCGCCCGGACTGGAGCCCCTACACGTTCCACGAGGCCATCAACCCGCACATCACCTCGCAGGCCGTCGGCGGCTGGATGCTGCAGCACCTGGGCCGGCGCGTCTACGTGCTCTACGCCGACTACGCCTTCGGCCACCAGCTGCGCGACGGCTTCAAGCTGGCCTGCGAGAAGGGCGGGGGGACGTTCCTGGGCGCCGATCCCCACCCGCTGGGCGCCACCGACTACTCGGCGCTCTTCCCCCGCGTGCAGGCGGCCCGGCCCGAGGTGCTGGTCCTGGCCAACTTCGGCAAGGACCAGCTCAACTCGGTGAAGCAGGCGACCAACTTCGGGCTCAAGACCCAGATGAAGATCCTCTGCCCGGTGTTCCTCGGCACCGTGCGGCGCGAGGGCGGGCCGGAGGTCTTCGACGGCGTCTACGGCGGCAGCACCTTCTACTGGGAGCTGGGCGAGCGCATCGGCTCGGCCCGGCGCTTCGTGGAGGCCTTCCAGAAGAAGAACGGCCGGCCGCCCTTCGACTACGCCGGCTACGCCTACAGCGGCACCCGGCTCCTGCTGGAGGCCGTCCAGCGCGCGGGGACGCTGGAGGCCGACCGGGTCATCGCGGCGCTGGAGGGGCACGCCTACGACCACTACAAGGGCAAGCAGTGGATCCGGAAGTGCGACCACCAGTCGTTCCAGGACGTGTACGTGCTGAAGTCCCGCACCGCCCCCCGGGGGGAGTGGGGGATCTTCGAGATCGTGGCCAGGGTCGAGGCCAGCGAGGCGCTGGAGCGGAGCTGCCAGGAGCTGGGCCACGCCTGACCTGAGGAGGCGCGCATGGACCGCCGGACGTTCCTGAAGGCCACCACCGTCACCGCCGCCACCGTCGCCGCCCCCGCCCTCGGGCGCGGGCAGGAGACCGGACCGATCAAGATCGGCTTCCCTCTGCCCCTGACCGGACCCTTCGGGGCGCTGGCCCAGGACCAGCAGCGGGGCGCCACCCTGGCCATGGAGGAGCTCAACGCCAAGGGCGGCGTGCTGGGGCGGCGGGTCGAGGTGATCTTCCGCGACGACCAGCTCAAGCCGGCCGTGGGCGCCCAGCGGACCAAGGAGCTGATCGAGAACGAGAAGGTCCACTGCGTGGTGGGCGGCCTGGCCGCGCACGTGCAGATGGCCATCAACGAGCAGACCAAGAAGAGCAACATCCTGTTCATCTCGGTCAGCCAGTCCGACGAGATCAGCGCCAGGCCCGACACCAGCCCGGTGACGTTCCACGAGGCGCTGAACCCCACCATCACCACCCGGGCCGTGGGCGGCTGGGCGCTCAAGAACGTGGCCAGGAAGTGGTGGGTGGTGTACGCCGACTACGCCTGGGGCAAGCAGAACGCCGCCGTCTTCACCGACGTCTGCCAGAAGGCCGGCGGCACGATCCTCGGCAGCACCCCCTACCCGCTGGGTAGCGCGGAGTTCTCGGCCCACCTGCCCCGCATCCAGGCCGCCCGGCCGGAGGGCATGTTCACCGTCACCCCCGGGGCCGACAACATCGCCTTCCTCAAGCAGTTCACCAACTTCGGCATGAAGAAGCAGATGGTCGTGGTCCAGCCGCTGCACTGGCTGCCGACCATGAAGGAGGGTGGCCCCGAGATCTACGACGGCATCCACGCCGCCACCAACTTCTACTGGGAGCTGGCCGAGAGCATCCCGCAGGTCAAGCGCTACGTCGAGGCGCACCAGAAGCGCTTCAACATGCCCCCCGGCGACTACGGGGCCTACGCCTACAGCGGCGTGATGGAGGTCGCCCGCGGCATCACCCTGGCCCGGAGCACGCACGGCCCCGCGATCGCCGAGGCCCTGCGGGCCAACCCCGAGTACGACCACTACAAGGGCAAGCAGTGGTGGCGGAAGTGCGACAACAAGTCCTTCCAGGACATCTGGATCGTCCGGGGGCGGGGCCCCGGCCAGACCAGGGGCGAGTGGGGCCTGCTCGACGTCGTCACCCGGATCCCGGCCAACGAGGAGCTGGACCGGACCTGCGCCGAGAAGGGGCACGTCTAGCCGGCCGTGCTCGACATCCCGCTCTCGGCCCTGGCGGCCCAGCTCTTCACCGGGCTGGTGCTGGGGGGCATCTACGTCCTGCTGGCCATCGGCCTGAGCCTGATCTTCGGGCTCATGACGGTGGTCAACTTCGCCCACGGCTCGCTCTACATGCTGGGCGCGTACTTCGGCTTCTTCCTGCTGGGCCTGACCGGGAACTTCTGGCTGTCCCTGCTGGGGGCGCCGCTCATGGTCGGCACGCTGGGCCTGCTCGTCGAGCGGTGCCTCATCCGCCCCCTCCGGGGGCGGTCCATCGACGACCCGCTGCTGCTGACCTTCGGGCTGTCCCTGGTCCTCATCGAGGCCGTCCGGATCATCTGGGGCAAGATCGGGCTGACCCTCGACCCGCCCCGCGCGCTCGACGGCGCCGTGGACCTGGGGTTCATGTTCTTCCCCCTCTACCGCCTCTTCGTGATCGGGGTGACGGCCGTGGTGCTGGTCGGCCTGTGGCTCTTCCTGGAGCGCACGAACGTGGGCCTGTTCATCCGGGCCGGCTCCCGGGACCCGCTGATGGTCCGCGCGCTGGGCGTCAACCTGGGCCGCATCTGGCTGCTGGTCTTCGCCCTCGGCACCGGCCTGGCCGGACTGGCCGGCATCCTGGCCGGTCCGATGCGCGGGGTGTACGCCGAGATGGGGGTCACCATCATCATCGAGTCGTTCGTGGTGGTCGTGGTCGGCGGCATGGGCAGCCTGCTCGGCGCCGTGGTGGCCGGCCTGCTCATCGGCGAGGTGGTGAGCCTCACGACGTTCGTCGCGCCCAAGCTGAGCGAGATCATGGTCTTCATCGTCATGGCCGTGGTGCTGCTGGTCCGGCCCAGCGGGCTCTTCGGCGAGGCGGGGCTGCTGGAGTGAGGTGGCGGCCGGCAGGCTGGGTGGCGGACCACCCGGTCCTGGCCTTCCTGGCCTTCTTCGCCATCTTCCCCTTCCTGGTCCCCTACCAGGCCCTGGCCACGCAGGTGCTCATCTACGGGCTCTTTGCCCTGGGCTTCAACCTGCTCTACGGCTACACGGGGCTGCTCTCGTTCGGCCACGCGGCCTACTGGGGGCTGGGCGCCTACGGCACCGGGATCGCGTTGGCCAAGCTCGGCGTCACCTCCCTGTGGGTGGCGCTGGCCGCCGGCCCCGGGCTGGCCGTCGCCGGCGGGGCCGTCATCGGCTTCTTCTGCCTGCGGCGGCGGGGCATCTACTTCGCCATGCTGACGCTGGCCTTCGCGCAGCTCCTCTACTTCATCGGCTTCCACCTGGCCGACTGGACGGGCGGCGACGACGGCCTGCGCGGCATCACGCTGCCGCCGCTCGCGCTGCCGGGCCTCAGCCTCTCCCTGCACCCGCCGCTGGCCTTCTACTACTTCGCGCTGGCCGTGGTCGGGCTGGCCGTGGCCGGGCTCAAGCGCATCCTGGACTCCCCCTTCGGAGCCGTCCTGCAGGCCATCCGGGAGAACACCGACCGGGCGGCGGCCTGCGGGTACGATGTCACCCGCGTCAAGCACCTGTCCTTCGTCTTCTCGGCCTTCTTCGCCGGGCTGGCCGGGGCCCTGGACGCGCTCCGGCTGACCGTCGTCCCGGTCGAGTCGCTCTACTGGACGACGTCGGGCCAGGTGGTCATCATGACGCTGCTGGGAGGGGCCGGGACCTTCTTCGGCCCGTTCGTGGGCGCCCTGACGTTCCTGGTCCTGGAGGACCGCCTGGCCCTGGTGACCGAGTCGTGGCCGCTCGTCATCGGGATGATCTTCATGGCCTTCGTGCTCTTCTTGCCCAAGGGCATCTGGGGCACGCTCCTGGGAGGCATCCATGGCCGTCAAAGTGCTTGAGCTGCACCACCACGGCATCCGGGTCGGCCCCTCGCGCGAGGAGGTCGAGCAGGCCCGGCGCTTCTACTCGGAGGTCCTGGGCCTGACCCCCGACCCCGGCCGCCCCCACATCCCGAGCATCGATGGCTACTGGATGGACGTGGGCGGCACCGCCCAGATCCACCTGATGGCGGTGGACGGCCAGTCCATCTTCGCCAGGGGACCCGGTCAGGACCCCTCGAACCCCCACGTGGCCCTGGCCGTGCCGGACATCGTCGAGGCCAGGAAGGAGCTGGACCGTCTGGGCGTGAAGTACTGGGTGGCCGAGAGCGTGGTGGGGCCGCAGTCGCAGCAGATCTTCTTCCACGATCCGTTCGGCAACCAGATCGAGCTGCACCAGATCGACAGCTGCCGCTGCGTGGTGGCGCGCCGGCCGCCGGCGCGCCAGGGCATGGCATGACGGCCGACGTCGTCGCCGTCGCCGAGCGGCTGGCGCGCGAGAAGCTCGCCCCGCGCGCCGCCCGCTACGACCGGGAGGCCGTCAACCCGGTCGACTCCTGGCGCGACCTGCACGCCGAGGGGCTGCTGGCCGCCGCCGTCCCCCGCGCCCACGGCGGTCTGGGCCTGGACATGCCGGCCTACATCGCCGTCGTGCGCACGCTGGCCCGGGGCTGCGCCAGCACGGCGATGACCATGCACATGCACTCCACGGTCATGCGCTTCATCGACGCCCTGGGGACGGAGGCGCAGAAGGCCCGCTACTTCGGGGAGGTCGTCCGCCACGGCAAGCTCTTCGGGTCCTGGGGCAGCGAGCCGGCCGTCAGCCTCTCCCGCACCTTCCTGATGGAGACGGCCATCCGCCGCGACGGCGAGGGCTGGGTCGTGGACGGCGTCAAGCACTTCTGCACCATGGCGCTGGGCGCCTCCTACTACATGGTCTGGTGCGCGCTGGACGGCGAGGCCGACATGGGCAAGGCGCTGCTCCAGGCCCTGGTCCCCGCCGACACGCCCGGCATCGCCACCGACGGCCGGTGGGACACCCTGGGCATGCGGGGGACCTACAGCCCCTCGGTCACCTTCACCGGCGTGCGCATCCCGCTCGACGCGGCGCTGGGCCGGCCGGGCTCGGCCACCCAGGTCGGCGTCGTCGAGTCCTTCGGCCTGGGCTATGCCGCCATCTACGTGGGCATCGCGGAGGCGGCCCTGGCCTTCGCCTGCGAGTACGCCCGGCAGCGCGTGGTCCGGCCGGAGAACGTCAGCGTGGCGCAGGACCCGACCGTGCAGCGGCACGTCGGCGGGCTGGCCGTGCACCTGGACGCCGCCCGCCTGCTGCTCGAGGACGCCGCCGCCCGCTGGGCGGCCGCCGACGTGCCCGAGCGGGGCTGGCTGGCCAACCGGGCCAAGTACCTGGCGACCGAGGTGAGCCTGGAGGTGACGTCCCGGGTGATCCAGGTCGTCGGGGGCCGGGGCGCCTACCGGGACTACCCGGCCGAGCGCGCCTTCCGCGACGCCCGCACGGCCACGCTCATGCCGCCCACCGTGGACCGCATGCTGGAAGCCATCGGCAAGATGGCCCTCGGCATCCAGGAAGGCATGTTCCGCTTCGGGTCGGGACCGCAGGGCGCCTGAGCGTCAGCCCCGCGCGCTCACCGTGAGCACCGGGCAGGGGGCCGTGCGGACGACCCGCTCGGCCACGCTGCCCAGCAGGAACCGCCGCACCCCGGTCCGCCCGTGGGTGCCGATCACGATCAGGCCGGCCCGCTGCGCGCGGGCGGCCCGCACGATCGCCGACGCC
>JBBIIW010000178.1:0-6551 GCA_037446305.1 Candidatus Rokuibacteriota bacterium | reverse complement strand
GCTTTTCCGGCTGGCCGCCCAGCTCGAGGCCGCGCGGCCCTGGGCCGGCCGCCGGCCCCCGATCAGCGCCTAGCCCGCGGCGCGGCGCACGGCCGCGCCGCTACGCCGCGGGACCGCGCGGCGGCGCCGGGCGGTCCCGGCCGGCGAAGCGCCGCAGGCCGACGGACATCTCGGGCTCCTTCGCCGAGCGCAGCCCGATCTCGGCCTCGTGGCGCAGGCCGTCCGCCAGCGGCATGCCGAAGGCGGCCAGCGTCGCCTGCCGGTCGGTCCGGAGGCTCGCCGGCGGGTATCCGGCGATCGCGCCGGCCAGCTCCAGCGCCCGCGTCAGGGCCCGGCCCTTCGGCACGACCTCCTGGACGAGCCCCATCCGCAGCGCCGGCTGGACGCCGAAGCGGGCGCCGGTCTCGATGAGCCAGAGGGCGTTGCCCTGGCCCAGGATGCGGGCGAACCGCTGGGTGCCGCCGTCGAAGAACGGCACGCCCCAGCGGCGGTTGAGGGCGCCGAACTCCGCGTGGTCGTCGGCGATGCGGAAGTCGCACCAGCAGGCCAGCTCCATCCCGCCCGCGAAGCAGTAGCCGTTGACGGCCGCGATCGTCGGCTTGCCGGGATCGAGCCGGGCGAAGCCCATGGGGCTGGCGCGCTCGACCCAGGCGTGCCGGGTCAGGGCATCGATGTCCTTCAGGTCGGCTCCGGAGCAGAAGGCGACGGCGCCGGCGCCGGTGACGACCAGGACCCGGGCCGCCTCGTCGGCGGCGAAGCGCTCGATGGCCTGCGCCAGCAGCACGGCGGTCTCGGCGTCCACGCAGTTGTGGACCTCGGGACGGTTGAGGGTGAGAAGCGTGACGGCGCCGCGCTGCTCCACGAGGACCTTCGGCATGCTCGACCTCCCGCTCACCCGTGACGGAGCCGGTGGGGCGGCATTGTACACTGCAGGCCCATGAGCGACCCGGGGACGGCGGCCGAGCTCCGGGCCGCGCGGCGGCCGGGTTCGACGTCCACGCGACCACGCCCGCGGCTCCCGACCGCCTGCCCGGCCTGCCGGCCGAATGCAGCCGGGTGTCCGGTGAGATAGGATGGCGGGGTGACGTGTCCCGAGTGCCGCCACGACAACCGCGAGTCGGCCAGGTTCTGTGAGGCGTGCGGGGCGCGGCTGGCCCGCCGCTGCCCGCAGTGCCAGACCGAGCTGCGTCCCACCGCACGCTTCTGCGACGAGTGCGGCCGGCCGGTGGCGACGCCTGGGGACGGTGGGCGGCCCGCGCCCGCCGGGACGGCGGCCGGGCCGGCGCCCGCCGCCAGCCTCAGCGTCGCCCAGGTCGCCGACCGCCTGACCGCGCAGCTGCCCGGCTACACGCCCCGGCACCTGGCCGAGAAGATCCTCACCTCGCGCAGCGCGCTGGAGGGCGAGCGCAAGCAGGTCACCGTGCTGTTCGCCGACTGCGTCGGCTTCACGGAGCTGGCGCGGGCCATGGACCCGGAGGAGCTGCACCAGGTGATGGACGGCTGCTTCCAGCGCCTGCTGCAGGCCGTCCACCAGTTCGAGGGCACCATCAACCAGTTCACCGGTGATGGGATCATGGCCCTGTTCGGGGCCCCGATCGCGCACGAGGACCACGCCGTGCGCGCCGTCGCGGCGGCGCTGGCCGCGCAGGCGCGCCTGGGCGAGTACGCGGCCCGGCTGCGCCAGGAGCGCGGCGTGCAGCTGTCGCTGCGCATCGGCATCAACACCGGCCTGGTGGTCGTGGGCCGGATCGGCGACGACCTGCGCATGGACTACACGGCCCAGGGCGAGACGGTGAACCTGGCCGCCCGGCTGCAGGCCGTGGCGCCGCCGGGCGGCGTCGTGGTCAGCGAGGCCACCCACCGGCTGGTGGCGGGGTTCTTCTCGATCCGCGACGAGGGCCAGCGGGAGGTCAAGGGCTACCAGCACCCCGTGCGCGTCTTCCTGGTGACGGGCCAGCGGCGGCGGGCGCGCTTCGACCTGGCTGTCGAGCGTGGCCTGACGCCCCTGGTCGGTCGCGCGCCGCAGCTGGCCATGCTGCGCGACTGCTGGGAGCGGGCCCGGGCCGGGCAGGGGCAGGTGGTCTCCATCGTCGGCGAGGCGGGGGCCGGCAAGTCGCGGCTGGCCTACGAGTTCCGGCGGAGCCTGGAGGGCCAGGCCGTGACGTACGTCGAGGGCCGGGCCGCCCCGCATGCCGCCCAGGTCCCCTTCCGGCTGGTGGTGGAGCTGCTCGAGGACAACTTCGGGCTGCGCGACGCCCCCGACGAGCGCACGCGCGTCGAGAAGGTGGAGCGCGGCGTGCGGGCCCTGGACCCGGCGCTGGAGTGGACGCTGCCGTACCTCAAGCACCTGCTGACCCTGCCCGCCCCCGAGCTGGGCGCCGGCGGGCTGGACCAGGCCCAGCAGAAGCGACGGCTGGCGGAGGCCGTGCGCGCCTTCGTGCTGCGCGGCGCCCAGCACCGGCCCATCGTGGTCCTGGCCGAGGACCTCCAGTGGATCGACGGCAACTCGGAGGCGCTGTTCCAGCTCCTCATCGAGGGCATCGCCGGCCATCCCGTCATGATCGTCGGCACCTATCGCGGCGGCTACGCCCCGCCCTGGCGCGACCGCTCGTTCCACCACCGCCTGGCCCTGGAGCCGCTCACGGCCGAGGAGTCGGGGCGCATGGCCGAGCTGCTGGCGGCGCCGGCCGAGCGACGGCTGCGGACGCTCGTGGTGGAGCGGGCGGGCGGCAACCCGCTCTTCCTGGAGGAGCTGTCGCGCTACCTGCGGGAACGGGGCGACCCCGGCGAGCTGCCCGAGACCGTGCACGACCTGCTCACCGCGCGGATCGACCGGCTGCCGGACCCGCTCAAGCGGGTGCTGCAGGTGGCCGCGGTGCTCGGCCGCGAGTTCCGGCTCTCGCTGCTGGAGGCCGTGGCGCCCGAGGCCGATCTGGAGCGCACGCTGGCCGAGCTGGTGAGCCGCGAGCTGCTGCAGCAGAAGGACGTGCTGCCGGAGCCGGTCTACGCCTTCGGTCACCCGCTGGTCCAGGAGGTGGCCTACCGCGGCCTGCTCCTCAAGACGCGCACCGACCTGCACGGCCGGGTGGGCGAGGCCCTGGAGCGCCTGCACGCCGGGCGGCTGGACGACGTGGTGGAGGCGCTGGCCGAGCATTACGCGCGCAGCACCGACGGGGACAGGGCCGTCCAGTACCTGGTCCGGGCCGGCGACCGGGCCGCGCGCCTGTTCGCCTACCGCGAGGCCCAGGCCGCCTACGCCCGGGCCCTGGAGCGGGTGCCGGCGCCCGACGAGCGGCGCCCGGCCATCCTCGACCGCCTCGGCGAGGCCGCCTACGCCCACGGCGCGCTCAAGGAGGCGCAGGCGGCGTGGCAGGAGGCGCTGGAGCTGGTGGCCCGGCGCGGTGAGCGCCGGTGGATGGCCGACCTCCACCGCAAGATGGCCGTCGCCGCCTGGGCGGCCGGGCGCACCCAGCCGGCGCTGGCGCACCTGGAGCAGGGCCTGGCCGTGCTCGGTGACGACGCCGAGAACCTGGAAGCGGCCCGGCTCTATCACGAGCGCGCCCGCATCCACTTCCGGCTCGGCCAGCACGGCACCGCGACCGAGTGGGCCCGCCGCGCCCTGGCCCTCGGCCAGGGTCTGGACGCGCTCGACGTCGTCTCCCATGCCTACAACACGCTGGGCGTGGCGCTGGCCCGCGACGGCGACGTCGAGGGTGGGGCCGAGTTCGTGACCCGCAGCCTGCAGACGGCCCTCCGCCACCAGCTGGGCACCGAGGCCTGCCGGGCCTACACCAACCTGGCCGTCATGTACGCCTCGCTCGACCACCGGCGCTCCGAGCAGTACTGCCGCGAGGGCCTGGCTCTGGCCGAGAAGATCGGCGACCGCCTGCAGCAGGCGTGGCTGCACTGCGTGCTGGCCGGCGGGCACTGCACGATCAGCGGCGACTACGACGAGGGCGTGCGGGCGGCGGAGGCGGCGGCGGCCCTGGACGAGCAGCTGGGCCAGGACAGCCACCTGCCGGTGCCGCTGATCATCCTGGGCCAGATCCACCAGTGCCGCGGCGACCACGCCCGGGCCGAGGCCTACTACCGGCGCGCCCTGGAGGTGGCCGAGTCGGTCGGCGAGCCGCAGCTGCTGGTGCCGTGCTACGAGGGACTGGCCACGGTGGCCATCGAGCGCGACGACGCGCCCCAGGCCGAGGCGTGGCTGCAGAAGAGCCGGGAGATCCAGCAGGCGACCGGCTGGACCAGCGACACGTTCCTGGTCCTGCCGTTCCTGACGTGAGGGAGAGTGGCATGAGGCGACTGAGCGTCGGCGACAAGCTTCCGTCCTTCCGCCTGCCCTCCGCCCAGGGGGCGGAGGTGGGGCCCGAGGACTACCGGGGCCGATCGAACCTGATCCTCTTCTTCGCCAAGGGCATGGCCTGCGGCTTCTGCCGCCAGAAGATGTCCCAGCTCGGACGGGGCCTGCCACGCTTCCGGGCGCTCGGCGCCGAGATCCTCATGGTGGCCCCCACCACCCTCGAGCGCGGGCGCTTCTACGCCCGCAGCTTCCCGCTGCCGTTCCCCTACCTGTGCGACCCGGACTATCGCGTCTTCGAGGCCTACGGCATGCCGCCCCGGTCGCGCTCGCCGCTCGCGAAGGCGGTCGACCTGGTCCAGGCCAAGCTCGGTCCGGCACCGGAGGTGACGGAGCTGGGCCATGCCAGGCCGGCCCTGAGCGAGATCCCGCGCCTGCTCAACGACGACGACCTGGGCCTCTTCATCGCCGACCGCGAGGGCATGCTGCGCTACACGAGCGTCGGCCCCTACGTCCACCGCGAGGGCTACCGGGTCGTCGGCCTCGAGGCGATCCCCTCGAACGAGGAGATCGCGGCCCGGCTGGAGGCGATCGAGCGGGGGGCCCCCGCCGCCTCGTCCTGACCCCGCAGCGCAAGGCCGCCTTGCGGCTGTCACCGGCGGCCGCCCGCCCGCGATCGGCCCGCGCCTGCCCGACGTTCGGGCATTGTGCCCGCAACCCCGCCTTGCGGCATCGCCGTGGCAACCGCCGGGTTTCGCGACCTTCCGGCCTGGTACGGCGGCTGCTTCCACCGGGCGGGGCCCGGGCACGACCAGGGCGCGGCGTGACGCCCGGGCGGGACCAGGGTGCGGTGTCACCCATCGGCAACGCGGCCGACGCGTCGCGGGGAGGAAGCGTATGAGAAGGGCTGTGCTGGCGCTGATCATCGTGGGGATGCTGGTGACGACAGCCCGGGGACAGGAGCGGCTGGGCAAGGTCCACTTCCCGACCTCGTGCAGCGCGGCCGCGCAGCCGCACTTCGACCGTGGGCTGGCGCTGCTGCACTCGTTCACCTTCGGGCCCGCCATCAAGGCCTTCGAGGAGGCGGCCAGGGTCGATCCCGCCTGCGGCATCGCCCACTGGGGCACGGCCGTGGCCTGGATCGGCAACCCGCTGGCCGGCCCGCCGCCCGAGAACCGGCTGAAGGCCGGCGCCGCCGCCGTGGCCCGGGCCCGGAGCGCCGGGGCCAGGACCCAGCGCGAGCAGGACTACATCGCCGCCATCGGGGCCTTCTACCAGGATCACGACAAGGTGGATCACCGCGCGCGCGCCGCGGCCTACGAGAAGGCCATGGAGGGCCTGGCCGGGCGCTACCCCGACGACGCCGAGGCGGCGATCTTCCACGCGCTGGCCCTGAACATCACGCTGGATCCCAACGACAAGACGTACGCCAACCAGCGCAGGGCGGCCGCGATCCTGGAGCCGATCTTCGCGAAGCAGCCGGACCATCCGGGCGTGGCCCACTACCTGATCCACTCCTACGACTTCCCGCCGATCGCCAGCAAGGGGCTGCCCGCCGCCCGGCGCTACGCGAGCATCGCGCCGTCGGCGCCCCACGCCCAGCACATGCCCTCGCACATCTTCACGCGGATGGGCTACTGGCAGGAGTCGATCGACACCAACCGCAAGTCGGCCGAGGCCGCCAAGGCCGAGCTGCGGGAGGCCAACCTGGATGCCGCCTCCGACAACGCCCTGCACGCCATGGACTACATCGTCTACGCGGCCCTGCAGCTGAACAAGGACCGGGAAGCGCGGGCCGTGGTGGAGGAGGTCCGGCGCCTCGAGAAGGTGGATACGGAGACCTTCGTGTCCGCCTTCGCCTTCGCCGCCATTCCGGCCCGCTACGCGCTGGAGCGCCGGCAGTGGGGCGAGGCGGCCGAGCTGACGCTGCACCCGAAGAGCCTGTCGTGGAGCAAGTTCCCCCAGGCGGAGGCCATCGTGCACTTCGCCCGCGGGGTGGGCGCCGCCCGCGGCGGCAACGTGGCGGGCGCGAAGCAGGACCTGGCGCGGCTGGAGGCGCTGCGGGACGCGCTGGTGGCGGCCAGGAACACGTACTGGGCGGGGCAGGCGGAGATCCAGCGGCTGGCCGTCGCCGGCTGGATCGCCCGCGCCGAGGGGCGCAACCAGGAGGCGCTGGACCTGCTGCGCCAGGCCGCGGACCGCGAGGACGCGACCGAGAAGCATCCGGTGACGCCGGGCGCGATCCAGCCGG
>JBBIIW010000177.1:0-6560 GCA_037446305.1 Candidatus Rokuibacteriota bacterium | reverse complement strand
AGAAGCAGATGCCTGGAGCGCCGCGACTTCAAGGAATACGACGACCACTGGACGCCGGCGGGCCACCGCAAGGTGGCGGCGGTCCTGGCCGAGCTGGCGCGCGCGCACCTCGGGCGGGCCCCGGCGCTCGCCGCCGCCTGAGCCGCTGACCGGCCACCGGTCGCCGAGGGCTTGGCGGCGGCCACGGCCGTGGTTAGAGTGGTCCCTGGTCCAGGCCGGCCGTGCTCTCGCGGCGGCTCACCAACGATGATCCCGGCAACGGAAGCGCTCGCGCGGCTGCGGGAGGGGAACCGGCGGTTCGTGGCCGGCGAGGGCGGACGTCACGCCGCCGAGAGCCCCGCCCGCCTGTCGGCCCTGGCCGCCAAGCAGGAGCCGTTCGCCATCGTCCTGGGCTGCTCGGACTCGCGGGTGCCCGCCGAGATCGTCTTCGACCAGGGGCTGGGCGACCTGTTCGTCATCCGGGTGGCCGGCAACATCGTGGCCCCCTCGCACATCGGCAGCATCGAGTTCGCCGCCGAGCGGTTCGGCACCCGGCTCGTCGTGGTGCTCGGCCACTCCGGCTGCGGCGCCGTCCTGGCCACGCTGGAGGAGCTGGCCCGGCCCTCGGAGCGCCGCTCGCCCAACCTGCGCTCGATCGTGGACCGCATCCGGCCGGCGGTGGAGCCGCTGGTCGCGCGCCAGCCGGAGCTGCCGCCCGACCTCCTCCTCCAGGAGGCGGTGCGGGCCAACGTCCGCGCCTCGGTGAGCCAGGTGCGGCGGGGGTCGGAGATCCTGGAGCGGCTCATCCAGGGGGAGGGGCTGCTCGTCGCCGGCGCCGAGTACTCGCTGGAGACGGGCGTGGTCGAGTTCCTCGAGCCCTGATCGGCGCCTGGTCAGGCCGCGTCCAGGCGCCCGAGGAACCGGAGCATCGCCTCGTTGACCTCCGCCGGCCGCTCCTGCTGCGTCCAGTGCCCGCAGCCCGGGAGGATGATCGTGTCCGTCAGGCGGGGCACCAGGCGCGGCAGCGAGGCCAGCACGCGGTCCATGCCCCGGAAGCCCAGGACCAGGTCGCGGTCGCCCGCGATGTACAGGGCCGGGACCTGGACGGTCGCGCCCGTCCAGGGGGCCAGCAGCTCCCAGTTGCGGTCGAGGTTGCGGTACCAGTTCAGCCCGCCGCGGAAGCCCGTGCGCGCGAACTCGCCGGCGTAGACCTCCACGTCGGCCTCCGTGAGCCACGCGGGCAGCGCGGCCGGCGCCGGGCGGCCTCCGATGAAGCCGCGGTCGAGGCGCACCATCCCCACGTCGCCCGACCCGATCGCCCGCGCGGGGCGCGGCGCATCGCCGGACCCCCAGTACAGCACGCGGCGGATCGTCTCCCGCGGGTCGCGCTCCAGCTCGGCCTCGGCGCGGCCGGGCTCCTGGAAGTAGAGCTGGTAGAACATCGCGTCCCCGGTCCGCGGCATCACCGCGGTGGGCCGGGCCGCGCCGCGCGGCAGGTACGGCACGCTGAGGCCGATGACGCCGCGAACGCGGTCCGGCCGCAGGAGCGCCGCGTGCCAGGCCACGGGCGCGCCCCAGTCGTGCCCGGCGATGACGGCCCTCGCCGCGCCGAGGGCGTCGAGGAGACCGATGATGTCGCCGACCAGGTGGAAGAGCGTGTACTGCTCGATGGCCTCGGGGCTGTCCGTCCGGCCGTACCCGCGCTGGTCGGGCGCCACGGCGTGGAAGCCCGCCGCGGCCAGCGCGCCGAGCTGGTGGCGCCAGGAGTACCAGGATTCCGGGAAGCCGTGGCAGAGCACCACCAGCGGGCCCTGCCCGGCCTCGGCGATGTGCATGCGGATGCCGTTGGTGTCCACGACCCGGTGGCGGATGTCCACGGCGGTGATTCTACGGCCGGCGCCCGGCGCCGCGCGGCCGCGGTAGGATAGGCGGGCCATGACGGAACGCCTCTACCAGCGCGACAGCTATCTCCGGAGCTTCGAGGCGCGCGTGACCGCCGTGCGCCCGGAGGGCGTGATCCTGGACCGCACGGCCTTCTTCCCCACGGGCGGCGGCGTCCTCGGCGACACCGGGACGCTGGCGGGCGAGGCCGGCGCCTTCCAGGTGGTCGAGACGGTCGAGGACGAGGCCGGCGTGCTCCACCGGCTGGACCGCCCCGGCCTCGCCGCCGGCGACGCCGTGCGCGGCGAGCTGGACTGGGCCCGCCGCTACCGGCTCATGCGCTACCACACGGCCACCCACGTCCTGACCGGCGTGATGTTCAACGACTACGGGGTCCGCGTGACCGGCAACCAGCTCACGCCCGACAAGGGACGGGTGGACTTCGCCTTCGAGCGCTTCGACCGCGAGGTGCTCGAGGAGGGGTTCCGGCGCGCCAACGCCCTGGTGGCGAAGGCCCTGCCGGTGCGCATCGCCTTCGTCCCGGCCGCCGAGGCCCGGGCGCGGCCCGAGCTGTTCAAGCTGGAGACCGAGTTCCGCCACGACCTGCCCGAGCTGCGGCTGGTCGAGATCGCCGGCTTCGACACCCAGGCCGACGGCGGCTGCCACGTGGCCACGCTGGCCGAGATCGGCCGCCTGGTGCTCACGAAGACCGAGAACAAGGGTCGGGTCAACCGCCGCGTGTACTTCGTGCTGGAGTAGCCCCGCGCGCCTCAGGACGGCTCGCGGGGATCGGCGGGCTGCCAGGCCGGGACAGGGCGGACGAGCGCCTGGCGGGGGCCGCGGGCCAGCAGCATGGCGCCGAGGTACACCGCGGCGCCGGCGGTCAGCCCGAGGATCGTCGTGATCCGCTCGGGCAGGGCCAGCAGGAGGCCGGAGGCCAGCAGCACGGCGCGGACGGCGTAGCCCAGCGGCGTCCCGGCGATGGCGCCGACCCGGGGCAGGTAGCCCTGGAGCGCGTAGGCCACCAGGGCCAGGCCGGTGATGGCCGCCGCCAGCACCTCGACCGTCAGCAGCCAGGTGCCGCCCTGCAGCACCAGCACCGGGTTGTACACGAAGAAGAACGGCAGGGCGTACTTCACGGCCCCGAAGCGCATGGCCTCCATCATGGAGCGCATGACGGGGGCGCCGGCCAGGCTGGAGGCGGCCACCACCGACAGCGCCACCGGCGGCGTGATCTCCGACAGCACCGCCCAGTACAGGATGAACATGTGCACCGCCAGCGGGTTCATGCCCTGCTGGACCAGGGCGGGCGCCACCATGATGGCCAGGAAGATGTAGGCGGCGGTGATGGTGAGCCCGGTGCCCAGCACGAAGCAGGCCAGGGCCGTGACCAGGAGCAGCACGGTGACGTCGCCGCCGGCGATGCGGATGAGGTCGCTGGTGAAGGTCCCGATGACGCCGGTGACGGTGAGGCCGCCGATGAGCATGCCGACCGCGGCCAGGATGGTGACCAGCTCGGTCAGGACGTGCCCGCTCGAGACGAGGAAGGCCAGCGCCCGCCGGGGCGTCCACCGGGTGTCCGCCCGGACCATGGCCAGCGCCATGAGGGCTGCCGTCGCGTAGAAGGGGGCCAGCGCCTCCTGGCGCAGGTGCACGAGCAGGAAGACCAGCAGCGCGAAGGCGATGACGTAGAACCAGCCGTCCCGGATGGTGGCGGCCAGGCGGGGCAGCTCGGCGCGCGGCAGCCCGCGAATGCCGTACTTCGCCGCGTAGCCGTCGACCTGCAGGAACAGCGACAGGTAGTAGAGCCCCGCCGGCACCGCGGCCGCCGCCGCGATGGACACGTAGGGCGTGCTCAGGATGGAGGCCATGACGAAGGCCACCGCGCCCATGACGGGCGGGGTCAGCACGCCGCCGCTGGAGGCGTTGGCCTCCACGGCCGCCGCGTCCTCCGGCCGGAAGCCGGTGCGCTTCATGGCCGGGATGGTGACCACGCCGGTGGCCAGCACGTTGCTCACCGAGCTGCCGCTCATGGTGCCGAACAGCCCGCTGGCCACGATCGCGACCTTGGCCGTGCCGCCGCGCACGGTGCCCAGCAGCGCCATGGAGATGTTGGTGAAGAACCGGCCGGCCCCGGTGACGTGCAGGGTGACGCCGAAGAGGATGAAGCCGACCAGGAGGGTGCCGAAGACGCGCATGGGGATGCCGAGGATGGCCTCCACGCTGCCCGTCTGGTAGCGGATGGTGTCGGCGAACGAGAGGTTGAAGCCGGCGATGGGCCCCGGCAGCCGCCCCGCGTACACGGGGTAGAGCGAGAAGACGAGGAGGATCACCGCCAGCGCGCGGCCGCCCGTCCGCCGCGCGCCCTCCAGCAGGAGCAGCCAGAGGGCGACGCCGACCACGACCGCGGCCGGCGGCGCCTGGAACTCCCAGGCCTCGGCCACCATGCGCTCGGCGTTCCACGCGAAGTAGCCGCAGCAGGCCATGGCGCCGGCGGCCAGCACGGCGTCGTACCAGGGCACGCGGGCGGTCGCGGGGCCGGCGGCCGGGAAGAGGAGGAAGACCGGGGCGAAGAACGTGGCCAGCAGGAGGTAGAGGTAGCGGTTCTCCAGCAGCACCACCCCGGCCAGGAACCCGAGGTTGAACAGCTGGTTGACGGCCAGCAGCAGGCCGCCGGCCGTGAGGGCGACGAAGACCGCGCGCCAGGGCCCCGTCAGGGGGCGCTGGCGCGCGGCGGTCTCATCGGCCATGCCGGCTCACCGGCCGCGGCCTACCAGAACTTCGTCTCCCAGTACGGATCGAACCCGGCCTTGCGCAGCTCCTCGGCCCGGACCTTCATCCACAGCTCGCCGAACTCCGCCACCTTCACCTTCTTCGCCTGCGCCTCCTCCTGGGCGCGCTCCCAGGCCCGGGCCAGGACCTCCTGGCGCTGCACCAGGCGCTGGTTGTGGCGCTCCATCTCGTCGGTCCAGACCTTCTTCTCCTTGAAGTAGCGGACGGCGCCCTCGTGGTAGGGCATGGCCCACATCAGCCGCTGGTGCTCGAGCGCGAAGCCGTCGTTGCCGGGGAACGCCTCCTTGTAGTCGGCGTGGAGCTCGTAGATCATCCGCGCCTGCTGGTAGACCAGCTCGGGGTCCTGCCAGGCGTAGGTCGCGATGATCGGATAGCCGTAGGTGCCGCCCAGGTGCGGGGTCTCCCTGGACACGGGCGGGGCGCCGATGGTGGCCGAGTTGGGCTCCATGTAGGGCGCGACCTTCTTCAGGCGCTCCCAGGCCGCGGGGTCCTTCCCGGGGTCGGGCATGGCGGCCGGCTGGTAGCGGCGCGGGGAGTTGGCCAGCTCGTAGACGTGGCCGGAGTTGGTGCTGGCGATGAAGCAGTCGGCCTTGCCCTCCACGACGGCCCGCGAGGAGGCGCCCCAGCTCGGGAAGTCCACCTTCTGCACGTCGTTCCAGGTGAGCCCGGCGGCGGCCAGGTAGGCCGTCATGTTGAGGTTGAGGGCGGGCGCGCCCACGACCCAGGCGATGCGCTTGCCCTTCAGGTCGAACACGGTCTTGACGCCGGCGTCGCCCGCGCAGGAGGCCACGCCGGTGTTGAAGTCGGCCCAGGCCGCGCCCAGGATGCGGATCGGCTGCGGCCCCCACTCCGGCGCCGCGAAGTCCATCACCCCTTCCTGGGAGAGGAACGAGGCGCTGCCCAGGGCGCCGAAGTGCGCCCGGCGCTGGACGAGCGGGATCTGCCGGGCCACGTCGTTGCCGGCCGGGATGACGCGCAGGGTGACCTTCTCCTTGACGGACATCGCGTGCCCGATGGAGGCGGCCTGGCTGTAGCCGGCCGAGCCGACGTCGTAGGCCGTCCACACGAGCGTGCGGGGGATCTTCTGGGCATGGGCGAGGACCACGCCGAGCACCAGGACGAGACCGAGCGGCAGGAGCGCGAGAGCGGCCCAGCGCTTGATGCGGATCATTGGCATCGCCTCCTCGGGTTGCCGTGGCTGCGGGTGCCGTATTGTACCGTCGGCGGGCCGATCCGGAAGGGGGTGCCGGGGCGCTCACTCCCTCACGAAGGGGATGACCACCCCGCCGAAGGTCTCGCCCGTCCGGGCGTCGACCAGGTCGGCCGCGAAGGTGACCTGCCGGGCGCCCCGCGGCAGCCGCTCGAAGTAGAGGAACCCCGAGGCCTGCTCGCCGGGCCCCAGGGTGCGCTCGGGGAGCGCCTGCTGCACCATGTCGCCGGTGGGCAGGCGCACGGGCACCTGCAGCGGGTAGTAGTAGTCGTCCCACCAGAAGGGGTCGCGGGCGTAGAGGGGCAGGCCGAGGCCCAGCCCGAGCCCCCAGCCGCGGTACGAGCCGAAGCCGGCGCCCACCCCGATGGAGAACCGAGGATAGGCGTAGCCGGCCGGGGGAGCGACGTACACCACGCCGTCCAGCTCGTACGGGCCGCGGGCCACCAGCCGCTCGCCGTCGGCGAGCAGCGCGAAGTGCTCGGGGCGCAGCCTGACCGGGACGGCGCTGCCGTTCTCGACCTCCGCCAGGATGGGCAGCACCGCCTGCTCGAGGTTGCGCGGGAAGCCGGCCCAGGCGCCCGCGCGGGCCGTCACCACCACGCCGGCGTCCCGCCCGACGGCGCCCTGGCCCCGTCCGGGGGCCAGCTCGGCCCCGGGCGCCGGCACCAGCGCCCTGGCGCAGCCGGCGAGCAGGAGC
>JBBIIW010000176.1:0-6574 GCA_037446305.1 Candidatus Rokuibacteriota bacterium | reverse complement strand
CCGCCTTCCGCGCCCGGTCCAGCAGGCGGCCGAGCTGCTTCTGGGCGTGCGCGCGCGCGGACTTCTGGAGCTGCTCCCAGGTGCTGGGCGGGATGTAGCCGTCCGGCCCCAGGGGCAGCACGTCGTCGATGACGTGCAGCAGGATCAGCTCGGCCCGGTTGGCGCGGGCCATCTCGACCGCGCGCCGGAAGGCCGGCGTGGAGGCGCGGGAGAAGTCCGAGGGATGGAGGATCCGGCGGATCTTGGTCATGGTGGCTGCCTCCCGGGCGTCAGTCCTGAAGCCGTATCTCGGCCGACGCCAGTGTGTGGCGGCGGCCCAGCGTGTCGTCCACGACCAGGCTCCCCTGGTCATCCACTCCCGCCACGCGCCCCTCGAACCCGGCGCCGTCCCGCCGGACCTCGACCCGCCGGCCGGTGAGGATGTCGCGGTCCGCCCACGCCCGCCGCAGGGCCGCCGGCCCCTCCTTCCGCCAGACCTGGAGCCAGTGCTCGAGCCGGTTCAGGTAGGCGGCCGCGAACGCGTTGCGGTCGACCGGCCGCCCGAGCGCCGCCGCCAGCGAGGTCGCGAAGGCGCCGGCCGGTCCCAGCGCCTCGTGCAGGGCCTGCGGGTCCACGTTGATGTTGACGCCGACGCCCAGGATCACGTAGTCGACGGTCTCGCCCCGCACGCCGGACTCGACCAGCGTCCCGGCGACCTTCTTGCCGTCGACGAGCACGTCGTTGGGCCACTTGATGCTCGCCGGAAGCCCGAGCGCGGCGATGGCGTCGGTCAGGGCCAGCGAGGCCATGAAGGAGAACACGCCCAGCTCGCGCGCCGCCAGGCGGGGCCGCAGCAGCACCGACGCGTAGAGGTTCACGCCCGGCGGCGAGAACCAGGCCTGGCCCCGGCGCCCGTGGCCCGCGGTCTGGCTCTCGGCGATGAGCACGGTGCCCTCGGCGGCGCCGTCCCGGGCCAGGGCCCGCAGCCGGGCGTTCGTGGAGTCCACCTCGCCCTCCACCCGCAGCGGCCGCCCGATGACGGCGGTCTGCAGCCCGCGGCCGATGGCCTCCGCACTCAGCGCGGCGGCGGTCATCCGGCCACCGCCGCGCGCTCCGCCGGCACCCGGGTCAGCCGCATGAGCAGGACGGGAATCTCGGCCTGGCGGAGCACGGCCTCGGCGACGGAGCCGAACAGCAGCCGGCCCAGGCCGGTGCGCCCGTGGGTCGTCATGGCGATGAGGTCGGCCCCCACCTCGCGGGCGCAGGCGAGGATCTCGGTCACGGGCTCGCCGTGCCGGGCCTCGGTGCGCACGCGGATGCCGCGGCTGGCCAGGCTCTCCGCGATCGGGGCCAGGTAGCGGCGGGCCTCGGCCAGCCGGCCCTCCACGTCCTCCACCTCGACGTGGCGCGAGGCCTCGATGACGGTCGGAGGGATGGGCGTCACCACGCGCAGCAGCACCACCTCGAGGTCGAGCGGGCCGGCAATGCCCAGCAGGAACGGCACGATGCCCTCGGCCAGCCGGGAGCCGTCGAGCGGGACGACCACGCGCTTATACATGACTGCCCTCCTTGGGGCTCCGGCTCACCGCGCTGCCGGGCGGCGTCGCCAGCGGCGCGCCGGCCGGACGCAGGAGCAGGATCGGGGTGCGGGTGCCGCGGAGGACCGACTCGGCCACGGAGCCGAAGATGAGCCGGCCGAGGCCGCTCCGCCCGTGGCTGGACATGACGATCAGGCTCGCCTTGTTCACCTCGGCGGCCTCCACGATCGCGGAGGCGGCCTGGCCGTACCAGACGGACGTGGCGACGTTCTTGGCCCCCTGATCGGCGAGGCGCGCGGCGATCCGGTCCAGGTACTCCTCGGCCTCCCGCACCACCCGGACCTGGACCTCGGTCGGGTCCACGCCCGGCAGCGTCGAGGCCTCGGCGGCCCGCAGCAGGATCAGCCTGGCCGTGGGATGGTCCCTGGCCAGCTCCAGCGCCGGCGGGAGGGCCGTCTCGGCCAGCGGGGAACCGTCGAGCGGGACCAGGATCGTCTCGATCTTCATCGGCGCCTCCTCGGTGCTCGGTCTCGGCATCCGGACTCTCGCATAGCAACCGGGCTGCCACGCGCGAGACCTGTGCCGCGACGCGGACTTGGAGCGCGGGGAGCCGCCGGGGCGGTGGGGCCGCCGGACCCCGCTGGGGCGCCGGCGCCTCGCCGGATGCCTCAGCGGATCTGGTGCTTCGTCACCAGGCGGTGGAAGGTCTTGCGGTCGATGCCGGCTGCCTTGGCCGCGGCGGAGATGTTGCCGCCGTGGCGGTCGAGCAGGTCGCGGAGGTAGCGGGACTCCAGCTCCCGCATCCAGCGCTCGCGCGCCGCCTGGAGCGTCAGCGTGCTGGCGTCGAGCGCCGGGGCGGCCACCGCTCGGCCGGCCGGAAGGCCCTCGCTCCCGAGCAGGTAGCCGGGCAGATCCTGCCGGCGGATCACGGGGCCGTCGGCCAGCGCGCAGGCCCGCTCGACGACGTTCTGCAGCTCCCGGACGTTGCCGGGCCAGGCGTAGGCCTCCAGGGCCTCCATGGCCTCGGGCTCGTAGCCGGTCAGCCGGCCCTGCCCGTAGCGCTTGAGGAAGGCGTGGGCCAGGAGCCGGACGTCCCCGGCCCGCTGGCGCAGCGGCGGCAGCTCGATGGCGATGACGTTGATCCGGTAGTAGAGCTCTTCCCGGAACTCGCCCCTGGCCACCGCGTCCCGGAGGTTGCGGTTGGTGGCCGACACCACCCGCACGTCCACCGTGATCTGGCTGGTGCTCCCCACGCGCCGGATCTGCCGCTCCTGCAGCACCCGCAGCAGCCGCGACTGGAGCGCCATCGGCATCTCGCCGATCTCGTCCAGGAACAGGGTGCCCCGGTGGGCCACCTCGATCAGCCCCGGCTTGGAGCGGACGGCCCCGGTGAAGGCGCCCTTCTCGTGCCCGAACAGCTCGGACTCCAGGAGGTTCTCGGGCAGGGCCGCGCAGTCCACCGGGACGAACGCCTCGCCGGCGCGCGGGCTGTTGGCGTGGACCGCCCGGGCCACCAGCTCCTTGCCGGTGCCCGACTCGCCGAGGATCAGGATGTTGGCCTCGGAGCGGGCCGCCTTCTTGATCAGCTCGAAGACCCGGACCATGGCCGGGCTGCGGCCCACCAGGCTCTCCAGCCCGTAGGTCTCCCGGAGCTGCTCGCGCAGGTTCCGGTTCTCGAGCTGCAGCCGGCGCTGGGCCAGGGCCCGGTTCACCACCACCGTGAGCTGGTCGATCGAGAACGTCTTGGGCAGGTAGTCGAACGCCCCCTCCTTCATGGCCTCCACCGCCGACTCGATGGAGGCGAAGGCGGTGATGACGATGACCGGCGTGGCGGGATCGAGGCTGCGGGCGTGGCGGAGCAGCTCCATGCCGTCCATGCCCGGCATCTTGAGGTCGGTGATGAGCAGGTCGGGCCGGTCGGACTCCAGCAGCTCCAGCGCCCGCCGGGGCTCGGTGGTGGACAGGCAATGGTGGCCGGCCCGGGTCAGGATCCGGGACAGGTTCTCCACCATGTCCGGCTCGTCGTCCACGATCAGGATGCGGGCGGCGTTCATCCCGCCGCCTCCCCGGGCCCGGCGGGAAACGTCAGGATGAACGTCGTCCCCTGGCCGGGCGCCGTCTGCACGTCCACCGTCCCCTGGTGCTCGCGCACGATGCCGTAGGAGATCGAGAGCCCCAGACCGGTGCCGGTCGGCTTGGTGGTGAAGAACGGATCGAAGATGCGGGGAAGCACCTCGGGCGAGATGCCGGGCCCGGTGTCGCGGACGATCAGCCGGACGTGATCCGGCCGGCCCGGCGCGGCGTCGGTGCTGATCACGATCTCGCCGCCGCCCGCCATGGCCTCGCGCGCGTTGAGGACGAGGTTCATGAGCACCTGCTGCAGGGCCGTGGGATCGCCCTGGATCGGGGGCAGGCCGGGGGTGAGCCGGCGGTGGAGGACGAGGTTGTCCTTCGTGATCTGCTTGTCGACCAGCAGCGCCGTCGCCTCGACCACCTGGTTGAGATCCACCGCCTGCCGGCCGCCGGCCGACTGGCGGGCGAACGAGAGCAGGCCCTGGACGATGCGGGACACGCGCTGGGCGTGGCGGTGCAGCACCGCGAGGTCCTCGCGGAGCCCGGGCGGCAGCGTGGCGTCGCTTTCCAGCAGCATCAGCTCGATGCGCGAGGAGATGATCCCGATGGGGTTGTTCAGCTCGTGGGCCAGGCCGGCCGACAGGGTGCCCAGGGCGGCCAGCTTGTCCGCCTGCCGGGCCGCCTGCTCCAGCCGCACCTGCTGGGTGATGTCCTGCACGAGCAGCACCGCGCCGGCCGGCTGGCCGTCGCGGCGCAGCAGCGTGCCGGTCAGGTTCTGGATCACCAGCCCCCGGCGCAGGGAGCGATGCTCCATGGCCTCGATGACGAACGTTTCCCGCTCCCCGCGCAGCAGGGCCTGCAGCGGCTCGGCCAGGGCCTCGTCCTTCAGCGCCGGGTTCACGTCGAAGAAGGGCCGGCCCAGCGCGTCGGCGGCGGGGATGCCGTAGCGCTCGGCCATCGCCCGGTTCCACGTCACCACGCGCCCCTCGGGGTCGAGCACGATGAGCCCCTCGCCCAGGCTCTCGACGACGCTGTGGATGAACTGCTCCTGCTCCCGCGCCTGCCGGGAGAGGGCCAGCACCTGGGCGCGCTCGCGCTCCTCGATCCCGCCCAGCAGCCCCACGCCGATCGCCGTCCCCAGGAGCACCGCCAGGCGGATGGCCATGTTGGCCCACTCGACCTCGAGGATCGTCGGCCATACCACGGTCAGGTAGGCGGCGCCGGCGCCCCCGGCCACCAGAAAACCGCGCCGGAGGCCGTAGTAATAGGACTGCAGGCCGGCGATCAGCAGGAGGGCCAGGAACAGCGTGCTCCGGGCGCCGCCGCTCAGGTGGATGAGCAGGAGGGCGAAGGCCAGGTCCACCAGGAGCACCGGGAAGTTCAGCCGCAGCATCGGCGCCGGCTTCCACCAGAGCAGGCCGATGACCGCCAGGCTGTAGAGCAGGAAGCCCAGCATGGTGGTGTCCACCGCGTCCCAGCCAGCCCACGGCGCCGGGGCCAGCAGCACCCAGACGTAGCCGGAGACGACGGCCAGCAGGCGGATCAGCGGCAGGGCCAGGAAGCGGGGCCCGCCCAGGCGCCGGGCCAGGCGGTCGATCACGCGCTCGAACGCCGACACGGGCAGATTATACGCACCCGCTGCCGCGCGCGCCGGGCCGGTGCCTGGGGCGCCGGTGCGTCACCCCGGGCGGGCCCGCCCCACCGCGGCCGGCGGCGGCGCGGATCAACCAGGCAATTTTGCTCGCCGCCCGGCTGGCACCGGCGTTGCTCGCGTGAACGCGGCATGAAGATCCGCGATCTCATGAGCGCGAACGTGCGGACGATCCGCGACACCGAGTCCTGCCGCGAGGCCGCGGCGGTGATGGCTCAGGCCCGCGTCCGCCACCTGCCCGTCGTCGACGAGGCCCGGCGCCTGGTCGGCATCGTCACCGACCGCGACCTGCGGCACCGCCTCTTCCACCCGGCCGTGTTCCCCGAGGTGGGGACGGTGCCGGTGCAGACGCTGCTGGGGGCGGTCCGGGTGCGCGAGATCATGTCGCGCCCCGTCGTGACCGCCCGCCCGGACGACGACCTGGAGGCGGCCGCGCGCCTGATGCTGGAGGACAAGGTGGGCTCGCTGGTGGTCGTGGACGAGGCGGAGCGGGTGGTCGGCATCGTGACCGAGACGGACCTGCTCCGGCGCATCGTCCAGGCCGACCGCGACGCCGCGGACGTCGAGTCCATCATCGTCTCCTACCCGTGAACGCGATGCTCCGGGACGAGGCCGAGGTCGCGGACGCGCTGAGCATCGAGCGGATCCGCTGGCGCCTGGAGACGGCGACGGTCGGCGCGGTCATCTACCTGTTCCCCGAGGTCGTGGCCACCGGGGCGGCGCTCGCCGGCCTGGCCGCCGCCGGCGCCGCGGAGGGCACGGTGGTGCTGGCCGAGACCCAGACCGGCGCCCGCAGCCGCCGGGGCCTGGCCTGGTTCTCCCCGCCGGGCTGCAACCTCTACGCGGCCGCGCTCTTCCGGCCGCCGCTGGCGCCGGCCGCGGTGCCGGTCTTCTCGCTGATCGCCCCGCTGGCGCTCTCCGACGCCGTCTGGGCGGAGGGGATCCCGGCCGCGGTCAAGTGGCCGGACGACGTGCTGGCGCAGGGGCGGCGCGTGGCCGCGACCGTCGTGTCGCACGCCGCGCGGGGCGAGGAGACGGCGTGGGTGATCCTGGACGTCGCCGTGAACGTCAACGTGGAGCGCCCCGCGCTGGAGGCCGCCCTGGGCCCGGCGGCCGCCCGCGCCACGTCGCTGCGGGAGGTGGCCGGCCGGGTGATCGACCGCAACGCCCTCGCCGCCGCCTTCATGACAGGTCTGGAGCGCTGGGCGGAGGCCTATCGAGCCGCCGGTCCCGACACGGTGCTGCGCGCCTGGCGCACGCGCGACGCCCTGGCCGGGTCGAGCCTGGGAAAAACCGTGGAGACAGTGGCACGATATTCCTGATGGGGATCTGG
>JBBIIW010000175.1:0-6578 GCA_037446305.1 Candidatus Rokuibacteriota bacterium | reverse complement strand
GCCGCCTGCCCCAGCCAGGCGACGTACTGGACGGCCAGCGGGCGGTCGAGGCCCAGCAGCCTGCGCAGCGCCTCGGCGTCGCGGGCGTCGGCGCCCTCGGCCAGCATCAGCTGCACGACGTCCCCGGGGATGAGCCGCGGCAGCGTGAACACGACCAGGGAGGCGATCAGGAGCGAGGGCAGGGCGACCAGGAGCCGCTTGACGACGTAGCGGCGCAGCATCAGCCGGCGGCGAGGGGGCCGCCCGCGGCGCTCCCCGCCGACCCGCGCCGCGCGCTCGGGCCGGTGGCGCGCCCGAGCATCGGGTCCTGGTGCCTACCGGTCCAGCCAGGCGGCCACCAGCCGCCCGCCGTAGTCGTAGCCGAGGTTCGGCCCGTAGTTCTTCAGCGCGGCGTCCCAGACCGCGACGTACACGCCGGAGGCCATCTGGACGTAGTACTGCTGGCCGGCCAGGTGGCGCTGGATCTCGTGGATCAGCTCCCGCCGCCTGGCCACGTCGAAGGTGCGGCGCTGCCGCACCAGGAGGTCGGCCGCCGCCGGGTCGTCGATGTGACTCTGGTTCCGGGGCTCGCCCGGATAGTACTGGCCGTAGAGGAAGGTGTCGGGCTCCAGGAACGGCGTCTGGGGCCCGTAGGCCATCGAGGGGAAGTTGCCGTAGAAGCAGGTGGAAATGTAGGCGCCGTACTCCCGCTGGTCCAGCCGGGTCTCGATCCCCACGTCCTTGAGGTACTTGAGGATCAGCTGGGCCGAGTCCACCAGCACCGTGGAGCCGTAGGTGGTGAAGCACATCGAGGCCGGGAAGCCGCCAGGGTAGCCCGCCTCGGCCAGCAGGCGCCGGGCCTCCTTCGGGTCGTACCGGTACCAGCGGGCCCCGTCGCCGAGCTGGTCGATGGGCAGCGACCAGTCCTTGAGCGCGGCCGGCACCGGGGGGTTCAGGACCCCGACGCCCTCGGCGGTGGCGTCGATGAGGCCCTGCCGGTCGATGGCCAGCGAGATGGCGCGCCGCACCCGCACGTCGCTGAACGGCTTCTGGTCGGTCCGCATGGAGATGTGCGACATCACGTTGGACGGGAACTCCGCGCTCTCGAGCCGCCGCCGGACCCTGTCCTTGATCTGCACCCAGTCGGTCCGGTTGATCGTGCCGGGGTTCTCCCAGCCCAGGTCGTACTTGCCGGCCAGGAAGGAGGAGATCCGGGAGGCGTTGTCCTCGTCGATGGTGACCTCGAGGCGGTCGATGTGGGGCAGCCCGGCCACGAAGTACTGCGGGTGCCGCACGTAGGTGAGCCCCTGGTTGGGGCGGTAGGACTCGAGCATCCAGGGCCCGGTGCCCACGCATGACTCCCACTTCTTGAGGTCGCCGAACTGCTCGACGCACTCCCTGGCCACGATGGCCACCGCCATGGGGCTGGCCAGCACGTCCAGGAACCAGGCGAAGGGCGCCTTGAGGGTGAACCGGACGGTGTAGCGATCGACCGCCTCCACCCGGTCCACCATCCGGAGCATGAAGGCGTTGGCGTTGCCCTTCGTGGTCAGGAAGCGCTCGACCGTGTAGCGGACGTCTTCGGCCGTGAGCTCCCGGCCGTTGACGGGCGGCTTGGGGTGCCACCGCACCCCGCGCCGGAGCTTGAAGACGTAGGTCGTCTCGTTCGGCTGGGTCCAGGACTCGGCCAGATCCCCTTCCAGGGGAAACGTCCCCGGCGTCACGCCCGGCCCGGCCCGGTGCTTCACCAGCCGGCTGTGAGTGAAGCTCATCGCCGTGTGCAGCTTGTAGCTGAGCCCGCCGGCGGCGTGGGGATCGAAGTGCGGGGGGTCCCACATGCGGAGGGTGAGGGTGCCGCCGCGCCGGGGGGACTGGGCCGTGCCGCGACGGGGCCCGAGCACGGTCCCGGCCGCCGTGAGTCCGCCGAGGGCGAGCAGTTCGCGCCGCGTCAGTGCCATGCCGATCTCCTCCTCGCAGCCAGGGGGTCGGACGGGCGTACCACCGGGAGTCGCCGGCGACGTCGAGGGCCGGATACTAGAAGCGGGGCCCCCGGGTGTCAAGGGCCGGCCCTGGCGTCAGCCGAGGCGGGCGCGCAGCTCCTTGCGCAGGATCTTGCCCACCGGGCTCTTGGGCAGGGACTCGACGAGGTGCACGGCCCGGGGGCACTTGAAGCGGGCCAGCCGCTCCTGGCAGAAGCCGATCAAGGCCTCGGGCGAGGCCCGGGCGCCGGCCTTCAGCGCCACGAAGGCCACCGGCTCCTCGCCCATCAGCGGATCCGGGCGGCCGACGACGGCGGCCTCGGCCACGGCCGGGTGGGCGTAGAGCACCTCCTCGACCTCCCGCGGGTAGATGTTGAAGCCGCCGCGGATGATCAGGTCCTTCTTGCGCTCGACGATGTAGAGGTAGCCGTCGGCGTCCAGCCGGCCCATGTCGCCGGTGTGGAGCCAGCCGTGGCGGAGCACCCGCGCGGTCTCCTCCGGCATCCGGTAGTAGCCCAGCATCACGTTGTCGCCGCGGACGCACACCTCGCCCACCTCGCCGGCCGGCAGGGGCCGGTCGGCGTCGTCCACGATGCGCACCTCCACCCCGGGGATCGGGCGGCCCACCGAGCCCAGGCGGCGCTCGCCGGAGAGCCGGTGCGCGGACACCACGGGCGAGGCCTCGGTCAGGCCGTAGCCCTCCAGGAGGCGGCCACCGAAGGTCTTCTCGAACGGCTCGACGATCTCGACCGGCAGCGGCGCCGCACCGGAGTTCCACTGGCGCATCGAGCGGGTGTCGTACCGGCCGGCCTCGGGGAAGCCGAGCAGGTACAGGTACATGGTCGGCACGCCGGCCATCTGCTGCACGCGGTCGCGCTCGATGGCCTCCAGCACCGCCTGGGGCGTGAACCACCGGAGCAGGACGGCCCGCGTGCCCAGGATGGCCCCGGTGTGGCCGAGACTCAGGCCGTAGGAGTGCGACAGGGGCAGCACGGCCAGCGACCAGCGCTCGCGGTCCAGCTCGTAGAGGCTGGCCGTCGAGCGGGCATTGGCCAGCAGGTTGCGGTGCGACAGCGCGACGCCCTTCGGCTGGCCGGTGGTCCCGGCCGTGTAGAGGATCACCGCCAGGTCGTCGGCCTGCCGGTCCACCGCCGGGAAGATCTCCGGCTCGCGCGCCACCAGCTCCTCGAGCGCGGGGGCGCCCGGGGCCTCGCCCCCGACCAGCACCCGGGTCCCGGTCCAGCCCTCGGCCTTGGCGGCCAGCTCGGGAGCGGTGAGCAGCACGCGCGCGCCGGCGTGGGTCAGGATGTGCCGCACCTCCTCGGGCGCCAGCAGGAAGACGATGGGGACGACGACGGCGCCCGCCTTCAGGATGGCGGCGTAGGCCTGCAGCACCTCCGGGCAGTTGGGCAGCATCACGGCGACCCGGTCGCCGGGCTGCACGCCCAGGCGGCGGAGGGCGTGCGCCAGCCGGGCGGCCGCCCGCTGCTGGTCCACGTTGGTCAGCTCGCGGCCCTCGAAGCGCAGGGCCGGGTACTCGCCGAAGACGCGGACGTTGTCCTCGCCGAGCGTGGCCAGGTTCATCGGGCCGGGATCATACGCGGCCGGCCCGGCCCGTCAAGCCGCCTCCAGGAGGGCCGCGAACGCTGTGGTAGCATGGGCGCACCCCGGACGCCCGCAGGAGGTCCTGAATGATCGAGACGGCGAAGATCCGCAACGTCGGCATCGTGGGCCACGGCGGCGTGGGCAAGACCTCCCTGGTGGAGGCCCTGCTTTTCTCGGCCGGCGCGGTCAGCCGGCTGGGCCGGGTGGACGACGGCACCGCCACCACGGACTTCGATCCCGACGAGATCAACCGCCAGATCTCCATCAACACGGCCGTGGCCTACTGCGACTGGAAGGGGCACCGGATCAACCTGGTGGACACGCCGGGGTACGGGGACTTCATCGCCGACGCCCGCGCCGGGCTCCGGGTGGTGGAGGCGGCCGTGGTGGTCGTGGACGGGGTGGCCGGCGTGCAGGTGCAGACCGAGAAGGTCTGGAAGTTCGCCAACGAGTACGGCCTGCCGCGGGCCATCGTCGTCAACCGCCTGGACCGCGAGCGGGCCGACTTCTTCCGCACCCTGGAGTCGCTCGAGCGCCGCCTGAAGGGCCGGATCGTCCCGCTGCAGATCCCGGTGGGGGAGGAGTCGGCCTTCCAGGGCTTCGTGGACCTCGGCAAGATGAAGGCCATCCTCTACGCCGACGGCAAGGCCGGCGAGGCCGACATCCCGGCCGAGGTGGCGGACCGGGCCCGGGAGTACCGGGAGAAGCTGGTGGAGGCGGCCGCCGAGACCGACGACGAGCTGCTCAGCCGCTACCTGGAAGAGGGGGCGCTCGGCGACGCCGAGATGCTCAGGGCGCTGCGCCAGGGCATCGGGACCGGCAAGATCGTGCCGGTGCTCTGCGCGTCGGCGGCCCGGGGCATCGGGATGGCGCCGCTGCTCGACCTCTTCGTTCACGAGTTTCCCTCGCCGGCCGACGTCGGCGAGATCCCGGGCACCGACCTCAAGAGCAAGCAGCCGGGCACCCGGGCGCCGGACCCTCGGGCCCCGGTCACCGCGCTGGTGTTCAAGACCCTCTCCGACCCCCACGTGGGCAAGCTCTCGCTGTTCCGGGTGTACTCGGGCACGCTCCGGTCGGAGTCCACGCTCCTCAACGCCTCCCGCGGCACCCGCGAGCGCATGGGACACACCGCCTGGATGATGGGCAAGACCACCAAGAGCGTGGAGGCCCTGGGGCCCGGGGAGATCGGGGTGGTGGCCAAGCTCAAGGAGACGCTGACCGGCGACACCCTCTGCGACGAGGCCCAGCCCTTCGAGCTGCCCCGCATCGTCTTCCCGGAGCCGACCATCTCCTTCGCCATCCAGCCCCGCAGCCGCGGCGACGAGGACAAGATCTCCAACGCCCTGGCCCGGATCGCCGAGGAGGATCCGGCCGTCCACTATCACTACGACCCCGAGACCAAGCAGCTGCTGGTCTCCGGCGTGGGCAACCTCCACGTGGAGGTCGTGGTGGAGCGCATGAAGCGCAAGTACAACGTGGACGTCAACCTGCTGCCGCCCCGCATCCCGTACAAGGAGACGGTCAAGGGGCGGGCCGAGGGGCAGGGCAAGTACAAGAAGCAGACGGGCGGCCGCGGGCAGTACGGCGACGTCTGGCTCCGGGTGGAGCCGCTGCCCCGGGGCGGCGGCTTCGAGTTCGTGGACGAGATCTTCGGCGGCGCCGTCCCCCGCAACTACATCCCCTCGGTGGAGAAGGGCGTCCGCGACTGCATGAAGCGCGGCATCCTGGCCGGCTACCCGGTGGTGGACCTGAAGGTCACCCTCTACGACGGCTCCTACCACGAGGTGGACTCCTCCGACATGGCGTTCCAGATCGCCGCCTCCATGGCCCTGCAGAAGGTCTTCATGGAGGCCCACCCGATCCTGCTGGAGCCGATCATGAACGTGGAGGTGACGACGCCGGCCGACGCCACCGGCGACGTCATCGGCGACCTGAACTCCCGGCGCGGCCGCATCGTGGGCATGGAGCCGTCGGGCGAGACGGCGGTGGTCCGCGCGCAGGTGCCCATGGCCGAGATGCTGAGCTACGAGCCCGCGCTGCGCTCGATGACGGGTGGCCGCGGCGGCTACTCGATGGAGTTCTCCCACTACGAGGAAGTGCCGGCGTTCCTGGCCGACAAGGTGATCAAGGAGGCGAAGGCGGAGAAGGAGAAGGCCGAGAAGCACTGACGCCGCCGTCCTCCTTTTCTCCTTGACACGCGCCAAATCCTGCGTGGTAGAGTCCGCACCACGCAAGATGTTGGGGCCACGCGAGGGAGCGCCGGGTGAGCGATGAGGCGCCCTTCGCGCCGGCGCGCCGCGCGGGCTGGCTCGTCATCGTCGCCGCCGACCAGCCCACCCTCCACGAGTCCCTGCGCCGGCGTCTGGCCGGCGATCCCGACGTGCGCGTGCTGCTCGATCGGCGCCGCGGTGAGCGGCGGCAGCGCCGGACGTGGCGAGGGCCCGGGCGGCGGCAGGCCGACCGCCGCCGCCCGGCCGCCTTCGACTGCGATGTCCGCTTCCACTGGGTGACGGTGTGCCGTGAACAGGGAGGTCCGCTCCGGGACGGCGCCCGCGAGCACTCCCATCCGCAAGACGGGGGACAGGAGAGGATGAGCATCACGGAGACGGCCATGACGGAAACGCGCCACCAGGTCGAGCGCTGGATCGAGGAGAGCCAGTACCTCCTCGGGCGGGTCATTCCCGGCGTGCTCGACGATAACCAGCGCCTGCGCGACCGGCTCGCCGGGGCCGAGCAGGACAGCGAGCGCCTGCGGGAGGAGGTCGCCGCGCTCCGGCGCGAGATCCACGAGCTGCAGTCCGAGCTGGCCGGCCTGCGGGGCCAGCACGAGCACCTGCGCGCCGAGCACGCCTCGCTGGCCGAGGCGCTGGGCCGGGCCATCCAGCACATGACCCAGATGATCCAGCCCATCAACGAGATGGCCGCCCGCCTGCAGATCGGGCAGCCAGCCCCGCTCGAGGGCGCCTACAAGTAAACGCGGCGGCCCCGGGGGCGGCCGCCGGCCCGCCCTCGGGG
>JBBIIW010000174.1:0-6579 GCA_037446305.1 Candidatus Rokuibacteriota bacterium | reverse complement strand
CCATGACCCGTCGGACTTCCGATGGGCGCCAATCGGGGGAGCGGATGGAAGAGAGGCAGAAATGAGCACCTGGACCCTGACCCGAAGCCCCATCCCGCATCGCGGGTCGATGTCTGCCGTCATTTCTACACCGGGAAGTAATTAGAGCCAGCGTGCTGGAGGCCGAGCGGCCGTAGACCCCTCGCCTTCCACCGCGCGGCCACTCGAGGGCCTCCGGCTCGGGGGGCGGAGGCAGGGGGGAGGTTCCGAAACCCCGTCGACAGCTGCTCATGGGTTTCGGAACCCTCCCCTGCCCCGGCTCAGGAGCCGGTGTAGAGGCGCAGCACGCCCATGGCCACCGCCCCCAGGACCAGGGCGGCGGCGATCAGGCTGAGCGCGGCCTGCTGCAGGCGGCTCATGCCTCGGAGGGCGGCTTGGCCGGCGACACCGCGGACGTCTGCAGCGCCGGCCGCGCCTCCACGGGGCGCAGCCGCTGCAGCATCACGCCGGTGACCAGGACCAGGAGCCCGACCAGGTCGGTGGGCAGCGCGGGGTCGATGAGCATGACGGCCGAGGCCACGAACAGGCCGCGCTCGACCCAGCGCGCCGGCCGCAACAGGTAGCCCTCCAGGCCGGCGGCCAGCGCGACGACGCCGATGGTGCCGGTGGCGACCACCCGCGCCACCTCGTCCCAGGTCCCCTGGAAGAGCAGGGCCGGCGAGTACACGAAGAAGTAGGGCACGATGAAGCCGGCGGCGGCGAACTTCATGGCCTGCATCCCGGCCCCCCACAGGCTGGCGCCGCCGATGGAGGCGGCGGCGTAGACGGCCAGGGCCACCGGCGGGGTCACCGCGCTCAGGCACGAGAAGTAGAAGGCGAACATGTGGGCGGCCATGGGCGCCACGCCGAGCTTGATGATGGCCGGGATGAGCAGGGCCGCCTGCATGATGTAGGCGGGCGTGGTCGGCATCCCCATGCCCAGCACGATGCCGGCCAGCATGGTGATGATCAGGGCCAGCACCAGGTGTCCGCCGGCCACCTGGATGAGGAAGCTGGTGAAGCGCAGCGCCAGGCCCGTCTGGAGCACGATGCCGATGACGATGCCGGCCGAGGCGCAGGCCATGGCCACCGGCACGGTGTGCTCGGCGCCCTCCTTCAGCGCCCCCAGGCAGGTCCGCCACCGCAATCCGGTGGACGGCCGGAGCCAGGAGATGACGATCACGCCGGCCGCCGCGATGATGGCGGCGTAGGTCGGCGTGAAGCCCCGCAGCAGCAGCGCCAGCAGGACCAGGACGGGCAGGAACAGGTGGCCCTGCCGCCAGACGATGGCCCCCAGCACGGGCAGCTCGTGGCGCGGGATGCCCCGCAGGCCGGTGCGGAGGGCGTTGAAGTGGATGGCCGCGAACAGGGCGCCGTAGTAGAGGAGTGCCGGGACGGCGGCCGCGATCATCACCTGCGTGTAGCTGGCGCCCAGGAACTCGGCCATCACGAAGGCGGCCGCGCCCATGATGGGCGGCATGATCTGACCGCCGGTGGAGGCCACCGCCTCGATGGCCGCCGCCGCCTCGGGCTTGAAGCCCGTCTTCTTCATCATCGGGATGGTCAGCCAGCCGTCCACCATGACGTTGGCGACGGCCGAGCCCGAGATGGTCCCGAACATGCTCGACGAGACCACCGCCACCTTGCCCGGGCCGCCCCGGGCGCCCCCGGCGATGGCGTTGGCGAAGTTCATGAAGAACTGGCCGGCCCCCGACTTCTCCAGGAAGGCGCCGAAGATGATGAACAGGATCACGTAGGTGCCGGCCACGGCCAGCGGGACCCCGAACACGCCCTCGGTGGTGAACCAGGTCTGGTCGAGCGCGATCTCCAGGCTGAGGCCCTTGTGGTGGAGGACGCCCGGCAGCCAGGGCCCGGCCAGGCCGTAGGCCAGGAAGCAGACGGCGACGATCGGCAGGGCGGCGCCGATCGTGCGCCGGGTGGCCTCGAGGACCAGGAGGACGCCCAGGACGGCGACGGCCTGGTCGCCCGGGCTGAGCGGGTGCGCGGTGGGGAAGCGGTTCACCACGTAGTCGTAGTGGTAGAACATGTAGCCGACCGCCACCAGCGAGGCCGCCGCCAGCCCCAGGTCGCTCCAGGGCACCCGGTCGGTCAGCACCCCTCGGCGGCGCGGGAAGAGCAGGAAGGAGAGGACGAGGCTGAAGGCCAGGGTCAGGAACAGCAGGGCGTGCTGGTCCGGCGCGTACCACGTGAGCCGGGCGTAGACGTGGAAGACGGCCATGACGACCGCCACCACGCCCACGACCAGGCCCGGATAGCCGGAGAGGTGCCGCACGCGCCGGCGCCGCGGCCTACTTGAGGACCCCGGCCTCCTTCCAGTACCTGGCGGCGCCCGGGTGGTACGGCAGGCCGTAGTCCCGCCCCATGTCGGCCAGGGTGACGCCCTGCATGGCCTTGGTCACGTTGCCCAGGTCCGCCCGCCCCTCGGCGATGGCCCGGGTGACCTTGTAGATGACGTCGGCCGGCGTCCGCGACGAGGCGATGAGGATCGTCGGCGACTGGAAGGTGTGGACGTCGTCGGCGATGCCCTGGTCGGCGTAGGTGCCGGCCTTGATCACGTGGCGCACGAACCCGGGGTTGAGCTGCTGCAGCTTCGCGAACTCCTCCTCGGAGACCCCGAGCATGCGCAGCTTCATGGTGGAGCCCAGGTCCAGGATGAAGGAGCCGGGCACGACCGTGAACCACCCCACGGCCATCGCCTGCCGGTTCTTCATCGCCTCCGCGTTGGAGGAGACCGGCCCGTAGCTCTTGGGCCCCAGGTCGTTGAGGGTCAGGCCGTTGACCTTGAGGATGTTCTCCCAGCCGTCGGCCAGGCTGGTGTTGCCCCGCGCGGGCAGGGCCACCGGCTTGCCCTTGAGGTCCTTGACCGTCCGGATGTCGCTGTCGGCGGGGACGACCAGCTGCCAGACGTTCGGGTACATGGTGGCGACGTAGAGGGCCTTGTCCGTCTTCTTGCCCGCCCACTGTCCGCGGCCCTCGCGGGCGTCGTAGAGGACGTTGGTCATGGACCAGCCGAGGTCCGCCTTGTCGTTGCGGATCTTCTCCATGTTGACCAGGGCGGCCCCCGGCTCCACCTGCACGTCCAGCTCCGGGAACTTCTTCTTGACGATCTCGGCCACGCCGCCGGCCATGGGGATCCAGGACCCGCCGGTGGGCCCCGAGGAGAAGGTGAGCATCACCTTCTGCTGGGCCCCCAGCGGCAGCGCGACCACGACGGCGAGCACGGCGGACAGCGCGACGACGGCGAAGGTCTTGAGCCTGGGCATCAGTGGCCTCCTCCGAGCGGCAGTAGGCGGCCCGCGACGTCGAACGCCAGCGGGGCCGGGTCGCTGAGCGGCGTCAGCTCCGGACGGCGGGCGAGCTCGGCCGCGAAGGCCTCCGAGACCTCGATCTCGCCGAGCCGGAGCGTGTTCCGGATGCGGATCACCCGCGCCTGCTCGGGCGGCGTGAGCCCGATGCAGGACAGCGCCGTCTCGATGGCCTCCCGGTCGGTGTCGTAGGTGGCCGGGATCTTGGCGCCGTTGGGGGCGCAGGCGGTGATGCAGTTGATGAGCGTCGGCTTCATGTCGATCTTGTCCACCAGCCGCCGCGTCGTGAAGTCGGCGTTGCCGATGCCGGTGGCGTTGCCGTAGCTCTCGTCCGTGAGGTCGAGGGCCACGATCCAGAGGATGCGGGGGTCGGCCGGGAACGGCTCGTGGGGGTTGGACGGGCGGCCGATCACGTTGGTGTCCATGCCGGCGCCCGAGATGTTCTTGCCCATCTCCTCCACGATGAGGACGTCGATGGGCGAGAAGGGCAGGCGGGCCATCCACTCCCGGGCGTCCTTGAGCAGCCGGCGCTCGCCCTCCTCCAGGGCGGCGGCCGTGAAGGCCTCGATCCGGGCCGTCTCGTCGTAGCCGTTCTCCACGATGCCGAGCCCGAAGCCGATGCGCGCCCGGGCCAGCATCTCGCGGCCCACCGCGGTGATGACCTTCTCGTAGCCGTGGTGGATGTTGGCCCGGTGGTACTGGATGGCGCCCCGGTGCTTGCCGAGGCCGATGGTCATCATCTTGAAGAGCCCCGACTCGATGGAGCCCTTGAAGTCGGTGTGCGGCTTGACGCGGTTGACGAGGCCGATCCAGTCGGCCTCGGCCGCCAGGGCGTCGAGCCAGACCGGCAGCCCCAGGGCCTCGCCCACCTGGACGACGTCCATGGTGGCCCGGATCGGGCAGCCCATGGTCTCCTCGGTGATGCCGTAGTGCGCCAGCACGGAGAGCTGGCCCTCGGGCGTGCCGCCGCCGTGGCTGCCCATGGCCGGGAAGATGAAGGGGCGGGCCCCCCGGTCCCGCAGCCAGCGGACGGTGGCTCCCACGATCACGTCGATGTTGGCGATGCCGCGGCTGCCGGCGCCGACGGCGACCGTGTCGCCGCGCTTGACCGGGAGCCCGGCTCGCTCGAGGGCCTCGGCCACCGCGCGGGGGATGTCGGTGACGCGCGGCCGGGGGAAGGTCTGGCGAACCCGGATCATGCGGGGAAGCGCCATCGGGAACCTCCTGGGTGCCCCTCCTAATACCGGGGGTGGGGGGCGAAGTCAAAGGGTTTTTGCCTGCTGGATATGGTATATACAGGCAATTTTTCGCGATGCCTGCCTTCCGGCGTCTTGCACTCGTCACGGTGCTCCTGGCTGCGGCCGGCTGCGGCTGGCTGCGGCCGGCCCCCACCCCCATTCCGCCCGCCGAGGAGCTGTACCAGCTGGGCGAGCTGGAGCTCGGACGCAAGCGGTACGAGGAGGCCCGGAACCGCTTCCTCACGATCGTGGAGCGCCACCCGACGTCCACGTTCGCGCCCCGGGCCCGCTTCCTGATGGGGGAGGCCTACTACCGCGAGGCCGAGTTCGACCGGGCGGTGAAGGAGTTCCAGACCTTCCTGTCCTTCTATCCCCGCCACCAGATCGCCGACCTGGTCCAGTACCGCCTGGCCATGGCCTACTACGACCAGATCAAGCCGATCGAGCAGGACCAGTCCGCGGCGGCCCGGGCCCTGGAGCAGTTCAAGAAGCTGGTCAAGGAGTATCCGGAGAGCCGCTACGCTACCGACGCGCTGGCCCGCATCGACATCTGCCGCGGCCGCCTGGCCCAGAAGGAGGTGTGGGTGGCCACCTACTACTTCAACCAGGGCAACCCCGCGGCGGCGCGGCAGCGGCTGGAGGGGGTCATCAAGGAGTACCCGCGCTCGCTCGTGTACCCCGAGGCCCTGTGGCTGCTGGCCCAGGTGGCCGAGCGGGAGGGCAAGCCGGCCGAGGCCCGGGCGCTGCTGATGCGCCTGGCCACGGAGTTCCCCCACATCGACTTCGGCCGGCGCGCCGCCCAGCGGCTGGCCGCCCAGAGGTAAGGCCGTGCACGAGATCGTCGACCTCCGCTCCGACACCCTGACGCTGCCCACCCCCGAGATGCGCGAGGCTATGGCCCGGGCGGAGGTGGGCGACGACGTCTGGGAGGAAGACCCGACCGTCAAGCGCCTGGAGGCGGTGGCGGCCGAGCGGATGGGCCAGGAGGCCGGCCTGTTCGTCACCTCGGGCACCCAGGGCAACCTGGTCTCGGTGCTGGCCCAGACGCAGCCCGGCCAGGAGGTGATCCTGGACCTGGACTCCCACATCTTCAACTACGAGGTGGCCGGCACCTCCGTCATCGGCGGCGTGCAGATGCGGCCGCTCCGCACGGCGCGCGGCTTCCTGACGCCCGAGCAGGTCCGCGAGTCCCTGCGCCCCGCCAACATCCACATCCCGCCCACGGGACTGGTGTGCATCGAGAACACCCACAACCGCCACGGCGGCAGCTGCTGCACCCCGGAGGAGATCGCGGCCGTCGCCGAGGTCGCCCACGCCGCCGGGGTCCGCGTCCACCTGGACGGGGCCCGGCTCTTCAACGCCGCGGTGGCCCTGGGCCGCGACGCCCGCGAGTTCACCCGCGCCGTGGACTCGGTCACCTTCTGTCTGTCCAAGGGCCTGGCGGCCCCGGTCGGCTCGGTGGTCTGCGGCCGGCGCGACTTCATCGCCCGCGCGCGCCGGGTGCGCAAGATGCTCGGCGGGGGCATGCGCCAGGCCGGGGTGCTGGCCGCGGCCGGGCTGGTGGCGCTGGAGCGGATGGTGGACCGGCTGGCCGAGGACCACGCGAACGCGCGGGCGCTGGCCGAGGGGCTGGCCAAGCTGCCCGGCATCGTGATCGACCCCGCGGCCGTCCAGACCAACATCGTGATCTTCCGCGTCGAGGCCGCCGGCGGCCGGCCGGCCGAGGCGCTGGCGCAGGAGCTGGTGGCGCGCTGCGCGGCCCGCCAGGTGAAGGTGCACGCCATCGGGCCGGCGGCGATCCGCTGCGTCACGCACAAGGACGTGGACGCCGAGGACATCCGGCGGGCCCTCGACGTGATGACGGAGATCGCCTCCCGGTGGTGAGCGATCGTCCGCCGCGGGCGATCGCGGCGGGGCACGGGCGGGGCGCCGCCCGGGGGTCGGGACGCTGATCGGGGGAGCGATCGTCCGCCGCGGGCGATCGCGGCGGGGCACGG
>JBBIIW010000173.1:0-6595 GCA_037446305.1 Candidatus Rokuibacteriota bacterium | reverse complement strand
CCAGCTCCCCGCCCGGCGCCGCCGGCCGCATGTCGGCCGCCGCCACCAGCGCCTGCGGGGCCGAGCCCGCCCGCACGGCGTCGAGAGCCAGCCGCAGGGCCGTGGTCCCGCAGCGCAGGGAACCGGCCAGATCGGCAGTCAGGATGGCGGCCGGCAGGTCGGCCACGGTGGCCAGGAGCGTCGCGTTCGACTTCTCGACGTAGGGCGCCGAGGTCGACGCGAACAGGCAGGCGCCGACTCGCGCGCGGTCGCGGTCCCCCAGGGCCGCCAGGGCCGCCTCGCAGCCCATGGTCAGCGCGTCCTCGTCGTAGCCGGCGACGGCGCGCTCGCCGCCGCCGGCCCCGCCCCACACCCGGGCCAGGGTCGCGCCCGACAGCCGGTAGCGCGGAACGTAGGCCGCGACGTCCAGGAGCCCGACCTCCGCCACCGTCACGCGTCTCCCAGGAAGTAGTGGCGGGGATCGAACAGCCGCACCAGCCGCAGCTCCTCCAGGCTCGGCGGCTCCAGCCGGCGCAGGCCCGGCGCGACCCGGAGGTCCCAGCCGCAGGCGGCCCGCGCCGCCGCCACCGCGGCGGCCTCGCCCGCCCCTGCCGGGACCCCGGTGAGGACCAGCTCGCCGTGCTCGTCCGTCTTCTCGTAGAGGCCGAGGTCGGAGACGACGGCGGTCACCCGTCGCCCGGGCGCGGTGACGTACGGGACCTTGTCCACGAAGCGCTGCCGGCTCTGGGTCAGCGTCACCACCACCTCGCGGGCCGAGGAGCAGATGTCGTTGGCGCCGCCGGAGCCCGTGATGTAGACGGCCCCCGGGATCACGGTGGAGTTGATGTTGCCGTGCTTGTCCACCTGCCCGGCCGCCAGCGACCCCAGGCAGCGGGCCTCGGCCCCGCCCATGAAGATGCCCATCACGTGCAGGATGTCGGTCAGCATCTTCGACGAGGGGAGGTTGCGGAAGGAGAACACGAACGGCTCGCCCGGCCGCGGCAGGTAGCCGACCATGCCCGTCTCCGCCATCACCTCGATGTCGGCGCCCTGCGCCTTGAGCTCGTAGGCCGAGAGCCAGGCGGCCAGGTTCGAGTTGCCCACGCCCGCCAGGTACGTGCGATAGCCGCCGGCGCGCGCCTTCTCGGAGAGCAGGCGGGCGGCGGTGACGACCATCCGCTCGGCCGGCGTCACGCGATCGTCGGGCCCCAGGGCGTCCTGGAGCATCTCGAGCTCGGACACCCAGGCATCCGTGTGGGCGCGCCCCTTGATCTCCATGATGCGGCGGTACCCGAGGCGGGCCGTGTAGGCGGCCTGGTCGGGCACCTCCAGCATCCACTGCCGGATCCAGGCCTCGGCCGTCTCCGGCCGGCGGAAGGCCGCGCGCAGCTCCAGGATGAAGTCGAGGTCCTCGGCGTAGCCCTCCAGTTCCGGGAGCCCCAGGCCGTACATGGCCCCCGGGTGGCCGCCCAGGGGCGCCTCCACCACCGCCGCCACGTAGGGCGAGGGCAGGCGCACCAGCGCCGCGTGGCGGCGGATGACCTCCGTCGGCACCAGCTTCTCGACGCTGACGATCGCCCCGCCGCGCGCCGCCATGGCCGCGTAGAAGTTCTCGTTCAGCGGCGCCGCCGTCAGCACGTTGCCGGCCCGGTCGGCCGCCCAGGCGTGGAAGAGGGCCAGGTCGGGCCGGAGCGCGCGCACCAGCCCCACCCGCCCGGGCGCCGGCGAGCCGAACGGGTCATCCACGGCCAGGACGTCGCCGTCGCGGGCGTTGTCCTCCTCCATCGAGGAGCCCAGGAGCGAGCGCGTGGGCAGGAAGGGCACCCCCATGGCGCCGGCCAGGAGCCGGAGGGGCAGCGTGAGCATGGACCAGTGCTGCACCGCCAGGCGGCCCTCCAGCACGGCGCGCCCCAGCAGCGGCTGGGGCGCCGGGAACGGATAGCCCTCGCCGATGAACGTCGTGACGAGGCGCTCGACCAGTCCGCCCAGGACCAGCGCGGTCCACGGCGAGCCGAAGCCCGTGCAGGCCACCGTCCAGCCCGGCCGCCGGCCCCACCACTGCCGCACCAGCTCGCGCACCAGCGCGCCGGGCCGGCCGTGGGCCCCGCCGAGATACAGCGTCTGCCCGGGGCGCACGAGGCGGGCGATGGCGTCCTCGAGCGTGGCCACCTTGTCCGGGCCCTCCACCGGCGGGATCGCCAGCCGCCGCTGGAGGAGTTCCGCGTACTCGGGGCGCATCAGAGGATCGCCAGCGGGTTGATGGGCGAGCCGATCCCGCCGGACAGGCGCAGGGGCTGGGCCACGAACATGAACTCCCACCGCCCGTCCGCCTGGCAGACCGCGGCCAGATCCTCCAGCCAGAACAGCTCGCCGACGGTCAGCCCGAGGTCGCGGATGAGGATCGGGTGCAGCGGCAGCATGGAGACGCCGTCCTCGGCCGGCTTGACCTCCGCGGCGACGTTATCCACCCCGACGCAGGCCACCTCGCGGGCGTGCAGCCAGGCGGCGCACGACATCCCCAGCCCCGGGGCCACGTCGTAGTAGGTCCGGCGCTCCTCGGGGGTGGCGGTGTACCAGTGCGCGGTCCATCCCGTCCGCACCAGCAGCGCGTCGCCGCGGCGGACCGCGACCCCCTGGGCCCGGGCGGCGGCGTCGAGATCGTCGGCCGTGACGGCGTGGCCCCCCGGCAGGTGCGTCCCGGCGCCCTTCAGGCGGACGATGTCGAGCAGCACGCCCCGGGTGACGAAGTGGGCGGCCAGGCGGTCGATGGCGTTGCGCCGGGCGCCGAGCAGCGGGTTGAGGGCCTGGCCGGCGTCGTAGCCGTTCCACACCTTGCCGTCGCGGAACGCGTGGGTGAGCCCGTCCCACTGGGTGCCGGTCTGCGGCGACATCGAGATCCAGTCGTCGGCGAACTGCGACGAGCCGGGCCAGCCGTGGTCGCGGACGGTGAGCAGCACGTTCTTGCCGAAGTGCTGCATGGGGGGACGGCTGGGATCGGTCGGCGTCCGCGGATTGAGCGGGACGGCCAGGCTCAGCACCTGGCCCTTGCGCACCAGGCGGGCCGCGGCCAGGACGACGTCGGGGGTGACGAAGTTCGCGGTGCCGATCTCGTCGTCGGGGCCCCAGCGCCCCCAGTTGGAGAGGCCGGCGGCGGCCGCACCCGGCGGGGCGGCGGGCACCGCACTCGAGTTCCCCCCCGGCTGGCTCACCGCCGCGGCGAGAAGATGCGGGCCTTGACCCGTCCCGGCACCCAGCGGGCCAGGGCGTGGGCGACGCGGGCCAGGCGGTCGAGCGACTCCACGCTGCCCGGCCAGTACCGGAGCAGGAGCGGCCGGTCCACGTAGTTCAGGATGCCGTCGACCAGCACGGCCACCAGGAGCAGGTCGTCGAGGTAGCCCACGAAGGGCAGGAAGTCCGGCACGAGATCCAGCGGGCTGGCCAGGTACAGCAGCGCCGCCGCCAGCGCGATCTTGGCCGGGCGGGGCAGCACGGGGTCGGCCACCAGCCGGCCGACCAGGCGGACCAGGTCGGGCATGGCCCGCAGCAGGCTTCTCACTCCAGGGCCTCGGCCACCAGCTCGCTCACGTCCTTGACGGCCAGCTGCTCCTCGGCGCCCTTGACCTTGCGCCCCAGGTCCACCATGGCCAGGCAGAACGGGCAGGCGGTGCCCACCATCGTCGCGCGGGTGGCCAGCAGCTCCTCGACGCGGATCACGTTCACCCGCTTCTCGGACGGGACCTCCATCCACATGTGGCCCCCGCCGCCGCCGCAGCAGAGGCCGCGCTGGCGGGCCCGCGGGGGATCGATCACCCGCAGCCCGGGGACCGCCGAGGCCACGGCCCGCGGGGCGTCCATGATGCCGTTGTAGCGGCCCAGGTAGCAGGAGTCGTGGAAGACGACCGTGGCGTCGAGCGGCTTGCGCAGCCGCAGGCGCCCGGCGGCCAGCAGCTCCTGGATCAGCACCGCGTGATGGACCACCTCCCAGCGCCCGCCGAACTGGGGGAACTCGTTGCGGATGGTGTTGAAGCAGTGGGGGCAATGGGCCAGGATCTTCCGGAAGCGGTAGCGCCCGAGCGCCTCGATGTTCTCCTGCTGCACGGTCTGGTAGAGGTACTCCTCGCCCAGCCGCCGCGCCACCTCCCCGTGGCAGCGCTCCTCGGCCATCACCCCGAACGACACGCCGGCGGCGGTCAGGATCTTGACCACCGAGCGGGCGATGGCCTGGTTGCGCTTGTCGTAGGACGCCGAGCAGCCGACCCAGTAGAGGTACTCGACCTCCTGCTCCGGCTTCATGACAGGCACCGGGAGCCCCTCCGCCCACGCCAGCCGCTCGGCGGCCGGCAGACCCCAGGGGTTCCCCGCCCGCTGGATGTTCTGAAGCGACTGGGGCGCCGTGGATGGCAGGGCGCCCTCGGAGAGCGTCAGGTAGCGCCGCAGGTCCACGATCGTGTCCACGATGTCGATGAAGGCGGGGCACTCCTGCACGCAGGCCATGCAGGTGGTGCACGACCACAGCTCGTCGGCCTGGATGAGCTGGCCGTGGATGGGTCCCGGGAGCTGCCCGTGCAGGTGGCGCTTGAGCTTGACGATGATGCGCTTGGGGCTGAGGGCGGAGCCGGCCAGGTAGGCCGGGCACACGGCCTGGCAGCGCCCGCACTCCAGGCAGGCGTCGAAGTCCAGCCGCCGCTTCCAGGAAAACTCCTCCAGCTTCGAGATGCCCAGCGTCTCCGCCTCCTCGAGGTTGGCGATGGCCGGGATCTCGCCCCGGGGCCCGAGCTTGGCGAAGAAGATGTTCAGGGGCGTCGTGAGCAGGTGGACGAAGTAGGAGTACGGGATGACGGCGATGAAGCCCAGGGCGAGGGCGGCGTGGAAGAGCCAGATCCCCAGGTGGAGGCCGCGCAGCACCTCCTCGGACAGCCCGGCGCCGAGCATGGCCTGCCCGAGGACGTACCCCACGGGCGACCAGGCCGCCCAGGCGGGCTGCACGGCGGCCAGGCGCGCCCCCTCCATGACGAACCCGGTGACGTTGATGACGAACAGCAGCGCCAGCACACCGGCGAAGTGGGCGGTGGGATCCAGGCGGTGGGGGCGGACCCCGAACCGCCGCCACACGGCCATGCCCAGGCCGATGACGAAGAACAGCCCGAACAGGTCGAGCGTCACCTCGTAGGCGAGGTAGAACGGGCCCTTGAGCAGCTTGTAGTCGAAGAACGGCAGCGTGATGTCGTAGTCGATCGTGGCCAGCACCGTGCCCAGGAACAGGGCCAGGAAGCCCCAGAACATGGTGGCGTGCATGATGCCGGGGTACGCCTGGGACAGGGTGCGCGCCTGCCCGAGCGCCTGCACGGCCAGCAGGCGGACCCGCTGCGGGAGCCGGTCGAAGCGATGCTCGGGTCCGCCCCGGCGCCACAGCCGCACCCGCTGCCACATGCCCCAGCCGAAGATCGCCAGGGCGACCACGGCGCCGGCGTAGAGCGCGATCTGCGCCCACAGCGGGACGTTCCAGAACGTGTCGCGGAAGGCGATGTCGGGCGTCATGCGCGCCCCCACGATAACACGGTCAGCGCGGCCTCCACGGCCGTGTAGACGTCGACGGCGCCGTCGGCGACCTGCTCGAAGGTGGGCGCCAGCTGGCCGCTGCGCAGGCTGGCCTCCACCCGCTCCGTGAGCGCCTCGACCAGGAGCGCCTTCAGCTCCTGGCGCCGCCGGTCGCGCCGCCGCGCCTCGAGCGCGCTGCTGGCCGTGAGGGCGCGCCGGTGGCGCTCGATGGTCTCCAGCAGCGCCTCCACCCCGACGCCCTGCTGGGCCTCGGTGGCGAGCACCGGCAGCTCCCACTCCACGTCCCGCCGCGCGGCGGCGCCGGTGGCGGCCAGGTGGGCGGAGAACTTCAGCTCGGCCACCAGCGCGGGCGCCCCCGGCCGGTCGGCCTTGTTCACCACGAAGATGTCGGCGGCCTCCAGGAGGCCCGCCTTCATCGCCTGCACGGCGTCGCCCGACTCGGGTACCAGCACGACGACCGTGGTGTCGGCCAGCTTCATGATGTCCAGCTCGGTCTGCCCCACGCCGACCGTCTCGATGAGGACCCGGTCGAAGCCGAAGGCGGCCAGCAGCTTGATCACGTCGCCGGTGGCGCGGGCCAGGCCGCCGAAGGCGCCGCGGGTGGCCATGGAGCGGATGAAGACGCCGGCGTCGAGGGCGTGGGCCTGCATCCGGATGCGGTCGCCCAGGACGGCGCCGCCGCTGAACGGGCTCGACGGATCGACGGCGACCACGCCGACCGTCTTCGAGCGCCCGCGGAGGAGCGCGGTCAGCCGGTCCACGAGCGTGGACTTGCCGGCGCCCGGGGGGCCGGTGATCCCCACGACGTACGTCTGGCCGCCGAGGCCGTGGATGGCCTTCATGATGGCCGGCACGGCCTCGCTCCGGTTCTCCACCAGGGTGATCAGGCGGGCCAGGGCCAGCCGGTCGCCGGCGCGCATGCGCTCGACCAGCGTCGCGGGCGCGTTGCGGGAGGCAGGGTCGGGGCCGGCCATCGGTGAGCGCCCGGATTCTAACACGGCGAGGGCGGCGGGCTCGCCCCGGGGCGGCCGGGATCGCCGCCGGCGCGCGGCACCGG
>JBBIIW010000172.1:0-6652 GCA_037446305.1 Candidatus Rokuibacteriota bacterium | reverse complement strand
AGGTGACGACCGTGGAGCGCCGGGTCGCCGCCCGCCGGCGCTACGCGACCTGAGCCGGCGCGGCCACGCCGGCGAGCTCCATGAGGCGGCGGGCATTGGCGACGGCGTAGGCCCGCTCGTCGTTGTTGAAGTAGACGTAGACGTCGAGCCCCCGCCGGCGCCAGGCCCTGATCCGGCGCGCGTCCTCGGCCAGCTGGTCGTCGCGGTAGGTGTTGCCGCGCGCGAGGCCGGGGCCGTGCCGCCGCACGTAGACGAAGTCGGCCGTCACCGGGGCCGTCACCTGCAGGCGGGTGGAGTCGTGCAGGCACAGGGCCGCGTTCGCGCGGCCCAGGCGCTCGAAGACCTCGGGAACGAGCCACGAGGGGTGACGGACCTCGAGGGCCGCCCGGAGCCCGGGGGCCAGGCGCTGGCGGCGCAGCGCGTCCAGAAGCCCGTCGAGGCGGTCCACGTCGAGGTGGAACGTCGGGGGCAGCTGGAACAGCACCGGACCCAGCGCCGGTCCCAGGTGGCGGGCCCGCTCGAGAAACAGGCGCAGGTGCACCGCGACGTCCTTGAGGCGCTTCATGTGGGTCAGGAAGCGGCTGGCCTTGACGGCGAAGACGAAGCCGGCCGGGACCGCCCGGCGCCAGGCGGCGAACGCGGCCGCGGAGGGGAGCCGGTAGAAGGGGCTGTTCAGCTCGCAGGTCGGGAAATGGCGGGCGTAGTACGGCAGCCACGCCCGGGCCGGCAGCGCCGCCGGGTAGAAGCGGCGCCGCCAGGACCCGTAGACGTAGCCGCTGGTCCCGATCAGGACCACTCAGTCATGCCCCTCGAGCTTCACCAGCTTGTTGTAGAGGCCGATGATGAGCAGCGCCGGCGCCCACTGGCCGACGAAGTTGGCGAGGTTGCGCCGGCCGCCGGCCAGCATCACCCAGGAGCCCAGCATCGCGCCCAGGCCCAGCGTCAGCCACAGGGCCGACGGCATCCTGGCCGTCTGCTGCTCGATCATGGTCGTCAGGGCTCCCTCAGGGGTCCGGTCAAGGCCGTGGCGGCCGCGGGCCGTCGTGCGGGGCGTGCGGCAGCAGCGTCTCCAGCAGCGCGCGCATCTCGGCGCTGTGCCACTCGCGGGCGCCCATGGCGAGCCCGGCCACCTCACCCCCCGGACGGATGATGAACGTGGCCGGCAGGCCGGTGATCCGCCAGGCCTGGGCGGTGGTCATGTCGGCGTCGAGGAGGATCGGGAACGTCAGCCCGAGGTTGGCGATGTACGGCTCGAGCAGGGCCGCGGGCGCGCCCCGGTCGACCGAGATCCCCACGACCACCAGTCCGCGCTCGCGGTACGCCTGCCAGAGCGCCTCCAGGGTCGGCATCTCCACCGTGCACGGCGTGCACCAGGTGGCCCAGAAGTTGAGCACCACGAGCCGGTCCTGCCAGGTCTCCAGGGCCGCCTCGCCCCCGCCCCAGCGGGGCAGCCGGAAGGCGGGGCCGCGCTGCCCGGGCGCCAGCTCGCTCACGCCGGCGCGCTCGTAGAGGTCCAGCGCGGGCGGCGGGCCGTGGCCGGCGTGATGGTCCGCGTCCTCGCCGGTCTGGCGTGCGGGCAGGGCCCAGAGGAGCCCGCCGACCAGGGCCAGCGCCAGCGCGGCCCGCGCCACGTTCTGGCGGCGGCCGGCGCCGCCGAGCGTGTTGACCCAGCTTCTCATGGGATCTCGGCTACACCCCTAACTTCTCGCGCGTGATCGGGCTCTCGCGGAGCTCCCGGGCCAGGCCCTCGAAGACGATGACGCCCTTCTCCATGACGTAGCCACGATCGCACACGTTGAGCGCCATGCGCGCGTTCTGCTCCACGAGCAGCACCGTCACGCCCAGGCGCTTGAGCTCGCCGATCATGTCGCGGATGTGGCGGACCAGGGCGGGCGCCAGCCCCTGGGTGGGCTCGTCCATCAGCAGGATGCGGGCGCCCGCCATCATCACGCGGGCGATGGCCAGCATCTGCTGCTCGCCCCCCGACAGCGTCTTGCCCGGCTGCTCCAGCCGCTCCGCCAGGCGGGGAAAGTGCTGGAAGACGGCGTCCAGCCGCTGCCGACGCAGGGCCGCCGTGCGGCCGGGCACCGCGGCCAGCCCGAGCTCGAGGTTCTCGCGGACAGTCAGGCCGGGGAAGATGCGCCGGTTCTCGGGGACGAGCCCGACGCCGAGCCGCGCGATCTCGTGGGGCCGGAGGCCGGTCAGGGACCGGCCGTCGAACTCGATGGCCCCCGCCCACGGGCGCAGGAAGCCCATGGCGGTCTTCATCAGTGTGGTCTTGCCCATCCCGTTCCGGCCCAGCAGGGCCACCGCCTCGCCCTCCCGCACCTCCAGCGACACGCCGAACAGGATCGGCGTGGCGCCGTAGCCGGCCCGGACCTCCCGGATGCGGAGCATCAGTCGTCGGCGCCGCCCAGGTAGGCGTCGATGACGCGGGGATCGGCCCGGATCGCTTCCGGCGGTCCCTCGGCGATCTTCTGGCCGAAGTGCAGGACGGCGATGCGGTCCGAGACGCCCATGACCACGCTCATGTCATGCTCGATGAGCAGGACCGTGAGCCCGCGGGCCCGGGCGGCGCTGCCGATGAGGGCCGTGGCCTGCTTCGTCTCGCCGGGCGTCATGCCGGCGGTCGGCTCGTCCAGCAGCAGCAGGCGCGGCCGGGTGGCCAGGGCCAGGCACAGCTCCAGGTAGCGCTGCTCGCCGTGCGAGAGGTTGCCGGCCGGCTCGTCCCGGCGGGCGGCCAGGCCGAAGGCGTCCAGGAGCTCGACCACCTGGTCGTCCACGTCCGGCAGGCGCCACAGCGAGGCCAGGCGGCCCGACACCGGGGCCCGCGACTGGGCCGCCACCCGCACGTTCTCGTAGACGGAGATCTCCGGGAAGATGTTGGTGATCTGGAACGTCTTGGCCAGCCCCTGGCGGTTGATCTGCTCGGGCGGCAGGCCGGTGATGTCCCGCCCCTCGAAGAGCACGCGCCCGGCCGTGGGCGGGTGCAGGCCGGTGATCACGTTGAAGAGCGTGGACTTGCCGGCGCCGTTGGGCCCGATCACCGAGAAGATCTCCCCGGCTCGCACCTGCAGCGAGACGCCGGCCAGGGCCGCCAGCGCGCCGAAGTGGCGCGACAGTCCCTGCACCTCGAGGACTATGCCGTCGCGCGCCATGGCCGGAGCCGGAGCCGGCGGAAGCCGAACAGGCCGCGGGGCATGAACAGCACGATGACGACCAGCACGGCGCCGATGACGATGAAGTACCAGTCCACGTAGGACGAGACCTTGTCGCGCAGGATCGTGAAGAAGACGCCCCCGATGATGGGGCCCACCAGCGTGCCGAGCCCGCCGATCATCACCGAGATGATGAACTCGCCCGACTCGGTCCACAGCATCAGGTCCGGCGTGGCGTAGGCCGCCCGCATGGGGTAGATGGCGCCGCCCAGGCCCGTGAGCAGCGCCGAGATCATGCAGGCGCCCATCTTGTAGCGCTGCACGCTGTAGCCGAGGAAGCGGGCGCGGTCCTCGTTCTCGCGGATGGCCACCAGGACCTTGCCGAAGTGCGAGGTGACGATGAGCCGGCAGACCACGTAGGCGAAGGCCAGGTAGCCCAGGACCAGGTAGTACTTGGCCTGCGGGGTGGCGATGGGCAGGCCGGGCAGCAGCTCGGCGTCGGGCAGCCCCTGGATGCCGTCGGAGCCGCCGAAGGTCTGGGTGTAGCGGAAGAAGGTGTAGACGACCTCGGCGAAGATGAGGGTCAGCAGCGCGAAGTAGATGCCGCGGCGGCTGGTGGCGAAGTAGGCGACCACCGCGGCGTAGAGGCCCACCACCAGCAGGGCGAAGCCCAGGCAGGCCCACACCGAGAGCACCTCGCGCTCCAGCAGCACCGCGGTGGCGTAGGCGCCCAGCCCGTAGAAGGCGGCGTGCCCGAAGGAGACCAGCCCGGTGTAGCCCATGAGCAGGTCCAGGCTCATGGCGATGGCGCCGAAGAGGAGCGCGTCGAAGGCCAGCAGCATCCAGTAGTTCGACATCCAGGGCGTCCAGGGCAGCGCGGCCAGGGCGGCCAGCCCCGCCAGCGCCGGCCAGCCGACGCGGGTCACTCCAGGACCCCCTCGCGACCGAACAGCCCGCGCGGCCGGAGGATCAGGACCAGGATCATGAGGCCGAAGATGGCGATGGCCACGCGCTGGGGATTCATCCAGAGGGTGAGCAAACTCTGGGCGATGCCGATGACGAAGGCGGCCACGACCGAGCCCCCCAGGGAGCCCATGCCCCCCAGGATCACCACGATGAAGGCCAGCAGGATCATCTCCACGCCCATCTGGGGATAGACGGTGAAGACGGGCGCCAGGAGGAGGCCGGCCACCGCGGCCAGGGCGGCCGAGCCGGCGAAGGTGAACGTGAACAGCCGGGGCACGTTCACGCCCAGGCCGTCCAGCATCTCGGCGTCCTGCACCGCGGCCCGGACCAGGATGCCGGCCCGGGTGCGGGTGAAGAAGAGCCAGATGGCGACCAGCAGCGTCACCGAGACGGCCAGCAGGAACAGGCGGTAGTTGGGGTAGGTCATGCCCAGGATCGGCGTGGAGCCGGTGACGGGAGGCAGGATGCGCCGCATGTCGCCGCCCCACAGCTGGCGCGCGCCTTCCCGGAAGACGAGGGCCAGGCCGAAGGTGAGGATCAGCCCGTAGAGCGGCTCCCGGCGGTAGAGCGGCCGCAGGGTGGCCACCTCGGTGACGGCGCCCAGCGCGCCGACCAGCAGCGGCGCGGCGATCAGCGCCAGCCAGAACGAGCCGGTGAGCCCGATGACCACGAGGCCCGCGTAGGCGCCCAGCATGTACAGCTCGCCGTGGGCGAAGTTCATGACGCCCAGCAGCCCGAAGATCACGGTCAGGCCCAGCGCCAGCAGCCCCAGCGCGGCCCCGAACACGAGGCCGTGCAGGAGCTGCGGCAGCAGGACGGCGACGAGATAGTCCATGCGGGCGCGGGGGGCCGGGGCCCCCCGCCCACCTCCCTCGCTAGTTCTTCTTCTTCAGCTCCCAGGTGAAGCCGGCCACCGGGTCCTTGCCCACCATGGGCTCGCCGATGGTGTCGTGCCCCTTCACCACGGCGATGGGCAGGTTCTTGCCGCCCCGCACCTGGTAGAGGTGCATGTCCATGACGACCTGGTGGTCCTCCTTGCGGATGCACTGGCGCCCCACGTGGGTGTCCTCCAGGCACATCCCCTCCAGCGCGGCGGCCACCTTGTCGGCGTCGAACGACTTCACCTGCTCGACCGCCCGGGCCCAGAACATCACGCCGTCGTAGGCCCCGGCCATGATGTTGCCGTCCACGCCGAACTTCTTCTTGAAGCGCTCGTTGACGGCCTGCATGTTCTTGTCGGGGTTGTAGGCCGAGAAGTGGGCGAGCTGGACGAAGCCCTCCATGGGCTCGGCGATGGCCGGCAGATCCTGCTGGAGCAGGAAGCAGTCGATGCCGGCCAGCTTGTACTTCTTCGTCATCCCGAACGAGTGCAGCTGGGTCATCAGCCGCAGCGAGTCGGTGCCGGCGAAGGCCAGGAACAGCACGTCGGGCTTCGCCTCGTTGATGGCGCCGAACCAGGGGCTGAAATCCTTGGTGTCGAGCGGCGCCCCGGCCACGCCCACCACCTCGCCGCCCAGGCTCTCCAGGGCCGTCTTGAACTGGCGGCCGTCGGACTGGCCCATCGCGTAGTCGGTGTAGAAGATGTAGACGCGCTTGCCCATCTTGTCGAGGATGTACTTGGCCAGGCCGTTGGCCTGCATGCGAGAGTCGGGCTGGTTGGAGAAGTAGTACTTGTGGAACTTGGTCGTGCGCATGAACTCGGCGCACGACACGGCGTTCCAGTGGATGGTCTTGTGCTTCCGGGTGACGTCCATCACGGCCATGGTGGCGCCGCTGGAGACAGCACCGACCAGGAGCTTGACGTCGTCCTGCAGGATGAGCTTCTCGGCCTTGCGCACGGCGGGGGCCGGCTTGGTGTCGTCGTCCTCGACGATGACCTCCACCCGGTGGCCCAGCACGCCGCCCCGGGCGTTCAGGTCGTCCACGGCCAGCTGGATGAACATGCTCTGGTACTTGCCGTAGCCCTCGAAGACCCCGACCTTCGAGCCGAGGTCGCCGATCTTCACGACCTTCTGGCCCTGGGCGGGGGCGAGGCCGACGGCCGTGGCGAGCAGGACGAGGGACAGGAGCAGGGCGAGGGGCAGCATGCGCTTCATGACTCCCTCCTTGTCGCGGGTGAGGACGCCTCGATCAGCCCGGCCAGCGCCTGCGCGATCCTCCGCAGCGGCTCGCGCAGGCGCTCGGGCGCCGGCGCCGCCGGATCCTTCACGTGACCCTCGGCCTCGTCGAAGGCCAGGCGCACGGTCGTCGCCGCCCGGGCGTCCCGCTGGGTGACGGCGAAGTCGACCAGGTTGTAGTAGCGCCAGATCGCCTCCAGGAATCGCCGCCCGGCCGTCGCGCGCGCCTCGACCGGCTCGCCGGGGTCGGTGACCCGGCGCTCGGCCTCCACGGCCAGGTCCCGGATGAGCGCGGCGAAGAAGATCATCAGGCCGGTCTCGGCCTCGGGCACGTCGCCGCGGCCGAGGGCGGCCAGGATCCGCGCGTCCAGCCCCGGCGGCAGCGCGGCGGCCTGGGCCCGGAGCTGGCGC
>JBBIIW010000171.1:0-6703 GCA_037446305.1 Candidatus Rokuibacteriota bacterium | reverse complement strand
CCACGGCCGGCGGGCCCGCGGCTTCGCCGCCGACGTCCTGGCCCCCAAGTGGTTCGACAAGGACCCGCGCAGGTCCCACGCCGACAACCTGCGCGACCTGGTCGCCTCCGCCCGCGCGGCCGCGGCCGTGTACGCGGAGGCGGCCCGCCGGCCGCGCGGGCTGTGGGAGATCTGGCGCGACGCCTACCCGGAATGCCGGCGCCGGGGTGCGGCCGAGGGCCACAACGGCCTGGTCGCCTCCTTCGGCTCGGCCCTGTTCGAGCGCGCGCTGGCCGACGCGGCCGGCCGCCTCACCGGGCTGGACGTGGTCGGCCTGCTGCGGGCCCGCGTCCTCGGGCTGCAGCCCGAGGAGATCCACCCCGAGCTGGTGCACGAGGACCTGCACTGGATCCGGCGGGAGCCGCCGGCCACGCTGGCCGTGCGGCACACGGTCGGGCTGCTGGATCCCATCACCGCCGGGGACCTGGCCGGGCTGGACCAGGTGCCGGACGACGGCCTGCCGCGGACCCTGGAGGAGTACGTGACCCGCCACGGGCTGCGCCACTTCAAGCTCAAGGTGAGCGGCGAGATCGGCGCCGACCTCGATCGCCTGGCGCGCATCGCGGGCGTCCTGGACCGGCTGATCCCGGAGCCGTACCTGGTGACGCTGGACGGCAACGAGCAGTACAAGTCGCTCGACGCGTTCCAGGCGCTGCTCGACGGGCTGTGGGAGGCCCCGGCCCTGAGCCGGCTGCGGCAGGCCCTGGCCTTCATCGAGCAGCCGCTGGAGCGGTCGGTGGCGCTCGACCCGGCGGCGGCGGCCGGGCTGGGGGCCCTGGCCCGGCTGGCCCCCGTCATCATCGACGAGAGCGACGACGACCTGCACGCGTTCAGCCGGGCGGTGGAGCTGGGCTACCGGGGCGTGAGCACGAAGAACTGCAAGGGGATCATCAAGTCGTTCCTCAACCGCACGCTGGTCGAGGGGCTCAATCGCCGGGGCAAGCTGGGCGGGCGGCTCTTCATGAGCGCCGAGGACCTGACCACCCTGCCCGTCGTCCCCCTCCAGCAGGACCTGGCCACCGTCCGCGCGCTGGGGCTGGCCCACGTCGAGCGCAACGGCCATCACTACGCGCGCGGCCTGGCCCACTGCTCGCCCGCCGAGCGCCGGCTGGCCCTGCAGCACCACGGCGACCTGTACGAGGGCGATGCGCGGGAGGCGCGGGTGGCCGTGACCGGCGGGCGGGTGCGCGTGGGCTCGCTGGCCGGGCCGGGCTACGGCGTGGCCTTCGATCCCGACCTGGCCTCCATGACGCCGCTCGAGGCCTGGCAGCCGGGAGGCGAGGGGCTATAATCGGCCACCACGCGGGGCCCGCCCTCGCCAGGAGGTCGTGATGATCACGTCGCGGATCGATCGCCGGAGCTTCCTCAGGACCGCCGCGGCCGGCGCCGCCGTGGCCGGCTTTCCGCTGCCGCTCGGCGCCCAGGGCGCCACGGTCAAGATCGGCGCCGTGCATCCCGTGACGGGCGCGCTGGCCGAGATCGGGCAGGCCTGCCGGCTGGGCGCCCAGATGGCCGTGGAGGCCGTCAACGCCGCCGGCGGCATCCGGTCCCTGAACGGAGCCCGGCTGGAGCTGATCCTGGGCGACACCGAGAACAAGCCGGACGTGGCGCGGGCCGAGGCCGAGCGGGTCATCAACGCGGGGGCCCAGCTGCTGACCGGCGCCTTCCACTCGGGGCAGACGGCGGCCATGGTGCCGGTGGCCCAGCAGAAGCGGGTGCCCTTCCTCATCGACATCTCGGCGGCCGACCCGCTGACGGCCAACGTCGCCCAGTCGGTCAAGAAGGGCGAGCAGAAGGTGCAGTACGTCTACCGGAACTTCCCGACCACCCGCATGTTCGGCCAGCGGGCGGTGCAGTTCATGACCGAGATCTTCCGCGAGGCGGGCGTCCAGCCCCGCCGGGTGGTGCTGATCTACACCAACGACCTCTTCGGGCAGACCCAGGCCCGGCAGTTCCAGGCCGCGGTGAAGGAGCGGAACCCGGGCTTCGAGATCGTGGAATCGATCCCGTACCCGGAGAACGCCACCGACCTCTCCACCGAGGTCACCCGGCTCAAGTCGCTCCGCCCCGACATCGTGGCGCCCGTGACCCGGGCCACCACCGCCATCCTGCTGCTGCAGGAGCTGGCCCGGCAGCGGGTCGAGATGATGGGCGTCATCAGCCCCGGCACCCCGGGCCTGTACGAGGCGGGCCAGATCGCCCAGCTCAAGGAGCTGATCGAGCACGTGATGGACAACGTGCCCTGGCCCAACTTCAAGAACCCGCGGACCCGGAAGGTGGCCGAGGAGTACGCGAAGCGCTCGGGCGGCAAGACCTTCGACACCAACTCCGGCTACTCCTACGAGGCCATCCTGGTCATGGCCGATGTGCTGGAGCGCGCGAAGTCCACCGACCCCGAGGCCATCGTGGAGGCCATCCGCACGACCTCCTTCAAGGACGGCCTGATGGTGGCCACCGGCCCGGTCACGTTCAACGAGGTCGGCGACAACCCCAACGCCTCCACGGCCATGATCCAGATCCTGGGCCAGAAGCCGGTCGTGGTGTGGCCGGCGGAGGCCGCCCAGCAGAAGTTCGTCTTCCCGAGGCCGGGGCGCTGATCGACGCGACGCTCATCGGGCAGGGGCTGCTGAACGGCGTCCTGTTCGGCGGCGTCTACAGCCTGATGGCCGTGGGCCTCACGCTGATCTTCGGCGTGATGCGCGTCATCAACTTCGCCCACGGCGACATGATGGTCTGGGGCATGTACCTGGCCTGGCTGCTGGCCACCCGGCTGGGCCTGGACCCGTACCTCTCGTTCGTGCTGTGCGCGGGGGCGCTCTTCGCGCTCGGCGTGCTCGTGCAGCGGGGCCTGGTGGACCCCATCGTCGACGCGCCCCACGAGATGCAGATCCTGCTCATGCTGGGCGTGGCCCTGGTGCTGGAGAACAGCGCCCTGCTGGCCTTCGGGCCCGAGCCGCAGCGGGTGCGCTCGTCGCTGGCGCTGGCCACGCTCTGGCTGGGGCCCCTCTTCATCGACGTGGCCCGGCTGGTGACGTTCCTGGTGGCGGCGCTGCTGGCCGGCGCGCTGTCCCTGTTCCTGTTCCGCACCGACCTGGGCCGGGCCATGCGGGCCGCGGCCGACAACATCGACGGCGCCCGGATCATCGGCGTGGACGTCCGGCGCGTCTACATGGCGGCCTTCGGCATCGGGGCCGCCTGCGTGGGCGCCGCCGGGGCGCTCACCTCGCCGTTCCTGCCGTTCACCCCGGCGCTCGGGCTGTCGGCCTCGGTGACCTCGTTCAACATCGTCATCATCGGCGGCATGGGCAGCCTGCCGGGCGCCTTCGTGGGGGGGCTGCTGGTGTCGGTGGCCGAGTCGCTGGGCGCGGTGTTCCTGTCCTCGTCGCTCAAGGAGCTCGTCTCCTTCTCGCTGCTGATCCTGATCCTCCTGCTGCGGCCCGCCGGGCTGTTCGGCCGGCGCCTGGCCTGAGCGGCCGGATGCGCTGGGCGGCCCTCGGCGCCGTGGCCGTGCTGCTGGCGCTGCCGGTGGTGCCCGGGCTGCTGCCCTCCTACGCCGTCACCGTGTTCACCTTCACCTTCTTCTACGCCTACCTGGCCCAGGCCTGGAACGTGCTGGGCGGCTACGCCGGCCAGCTGTCGGCCGGCCACGCCGCCTTCGTGGGCGTGGGCGCCTACACCTCGGCCATGCTGGCCCTGGAGGCGGGGCTCTCGCCCTGGCTGGGGATGTTCGTCGGCGGCGCGCTGGCCGCCGGGCTGGGCGCGGTGATCGGCTTCCTCGGCTTCCGCTTCGGCCTGCGGGGCTTCTACTTCGTGCTGCTCACGGTGGCGTTCGCCGAGGTGTGCCGCATCGTGGCCCTCAACACCGAGGCCGTCGGCGGGGCGCTCGGCCTCTACATCACCTTCACGGGCAATCCGGCCCAGTTCCAGTTCCGGGACGCCCGCGCCTACTACTACGTGGCGCTCGGCTTCATGCTGGCGGGGACGGCGCTGGCGGCGCTGATGGAGCGCCGGCGCTTCGGCATCTACCTGGCCGCCATCCGGGAGGACGAGGGAGCGGCCGAGGCGGCGGGAGTGCCCACGTTCCGCTACAAGCTGCTGGCCATGGTGGTCTCCTCGTTCCTGACCGGGGTGGGCGGCACCTTCTACGCCTTCTACCTGTTCTCGCTCCAGCCCAACTCGGTGTTCGGCATCCCGCTCTCGGTGGAGATCATCGTGCGCACGGTGGTGGGCGGCGGCGGCACCGTGCTGGGTCCCGTGGTGGGCTCCTTCATCCTGAGCCCGCTGGCCGAGCTGTCGCGCTTCTACTTCGCCGAGGCCGGCTGGAGCGGGGCCCACCTGGTCGTGTACGGCGTGCTGCTGGTGGTCGTGGTCCTGTTCTTCCCGCAGGGCGCGGTGCCGGGGCTGCGGCGGCTGGCCGGGCGGAGGGCGGGATGAGCGCGCCGCTGCTGGCGGTGCGGGGCCTGGGCAAGCGCTTCGGCGGGCTGCAGGCGGTCCGGGACCTCTCCTTCACGGTGGCCGAGGGGGAGATGGTGGGGCTCATCGGGCCCAACGGGGCGGGCAAGACGACCGTGTTCGCCCTGCTCTCGGGCTTCCTCCGGCCGGACACGGGCGAGATCCGCTTCCGCGGGCGGGCCATCGCGGGGCTGCCGCCCCATCGCGTCAACGCCCTGGGCCTGGCCCGCACGTTCCAGATCGTCCGGCCCTTCCCCCGGCTCTCGGTGCTGCGCAACGTCACCGTGGGCGCCCTGGCCCGCCACCCGGATCCGGTGGCGGCGCAGCGCCGGGCGGCGGCGATCCTGGAGGAGGTGGGGCTGGCCGGCAAGGGCGATCAGCCGGCGGCCAGCCTGACGCTGGCCGAGCGCAAGCGGCTGGAGCTGGCCCGGGCGCTGGCCACCGAGCCCGTCCTGCTCCTGCTCGACGAGGTCATGGCCGGGCTGACCCCGGCCGAGACCGAGCGCATCGTGGCCCTGGTGCGGGCCATCAACGGGCGGGGCATCAGCGTCGTCCTCATCGAGCACGTCATGCGGGCGGTGATGTCCCTGTCCAGCCGGCTGGTGGTGCTGAACCACGGCGAGCGCATCGCCGAGGGCCGGCCGGAGGCGGTGGCCAGCGACCCGCGGGTGATCGAGGCCTACCTGGGCGAGCCGCGCGCGGACGATGCTGCTCCGGCTTGAGGGCGTCGAGATCGCCTACGGCGACATGCTGGCCGTCCGCGGCGTGTCGCTGACGGTGCACCCCGGCGAGCTGGTCGCGCTGATCGGCGGCAACGGCGCCGGCAAGACCACCACGCTGCGGGCCATCGCCGGGCTGCTGCGGCCCCGCCGGGGGATCATCGAGTTCGACGGCGCCCGCATCGACGGCCTGCCGCCCGCCGCCGTGGTGGGTCGCGGCATCGCCCTCGTGCCCGAGGGCCGGCAGCTGTTCCCGTCCATGACGGTGCGGGAGAACCTGGAGCTGGGGGCCCAGACGCCGGCCGCCCGGCGGGAGCGCGCCCGGACGCTGGAGACGGTCTTCACCCTCTTCCCGCGGCTGGCCGAGCGCCAGCGGCAGCTGGCCGGCTCGCTGTCGGGCGGCGAGCAGCAGATGTGCGCGGTGGGGCGTGCCCTGATGGCCCGGCCGCGCCTGCTCATGCTGGACGAGCCGTCGCTGGGCCTGGCCCCTGTCGTCGTCGGGGCCATCTTTGATAATCTGGTCCGGATCAACCGCGACGGCACGACGGTGCTCCTGGTCGAGCAGAACGTGCTGCAAGCGCTCCGGCTGTCCCACCGGGCGTACGTGCTGGAGAACGGGACGGTCGTGCTGGAAGGGGCGTGCGAGCGCCTGCTGGCCGACGAGAGGATCAAGAGGGCCTATCTTGGACGCTGAGACCGCCTTGCTGGTCGTGCTGGTCGCCGTCGCGGCCGGGGGCCTGGCCGCCACCGCCTGGGCCATCCGGCTCAGGCGCCGGGCCCAGCAGCTGGACCGGGAGCTGGGCGAGGCCAGCCAGCGGCTGCAGCGCCTGCAGCGGCTGGCCGCGCTGGGCGAGATGGGCGCCTCCTTCGCCCACACCTTCAACGACGTCCTCACCCCGATCCTCGGGCGCACCCAGCTCCTCAGCCAGCGCCTGACCGAGCCGCAGCTGCGCGAGTGGGTCAGCACCATCGAGCGCGCGGCCCTGCAGGGCGCCCAGACCATCAAGAAGATCCAGGAGTTCATCCGGGCCAGCCGCCAGGAGGCCCACGTGCCGCTCGACCTGGCCACGGTGGTGCGGCAGGGGCTGGAGGCGCTCGGGGGCCGGCAGCGGCCCGGGGTCCGGATCGAGACGCGGCTCGAGGCGGTTCCGCCCATCTCGGGCGACCCCGTGGGACTGCGCGAGGTGGTGGAGCACCTGGTCCTGAACGGCTTGCAGGCCGTGGCCGGCGGGGGCGTGGTGACCGTCAGCACCGGCACCGAGGACGGGCAGGCGGTCCTGTCCGTCGCCGATACCGGGCCCGGCATGAGCGCCGAGACGCAGGCGCGGCTCTTCGAGCCGTTCTTCACCACCCGCCCGGGTGCGGCCGGCCTGGGGCTGTGCCTGGCACAGGGCATCGTGGCCCGGCACGGCGGTCAGATCGAGATCGAGTCGGCCGTGGGGCGCGGCACCAGGGTGCGGGTCACGCTGCCGGCCGAGGGCGTGGGGCCGGCG
>JBBIIW010000170.1:0-6706 GCA_037446305.1 Candidatus Rokuibacteriota bacterium | reverse complement strand
TTCGACCTGGCGGCGGCCGGCGCGGCCGACGGCACGGTCGTGGTCGCCGAGCACCAGACGGCCGGGCGGGGGCGGCGCGGGCACGTCTGGGAGGACGAGCCGGGGCAGTCCCTGCTGCTCTCGATCGTCGTCCGGCCCCGGCTGGCCGTGGCGCGCTGGCCCCTGCTCGGCTTCGCGGCCGCGGTGGCGGTGGCCGAGGCGCTCGAGCGCACGGCGGGGGTGGGCTGCCGGCTGAAGTGGCCCAACGACGTGCTGGTCGCGGGACGGAAGATCGCGGGCATCCTGGTCGAGTCGCGAGCCGGCTCCGGCCCGGTGATCGTCGGCATCGGGATCAACGTCGGCCAGACGCGCTTCCCACCGCCGCTGGCCGGCCTCGCCACCTCGGTCCTGCTGGAGACCGGCCGGCGGTGCGACCGGGCCGGCCTGCTGCACGTGCTCCTGTCCCGGTTCGACGCGTGGCGGCAGCGCCTGGAGGCCGAGGGATTCGCGCCCGTGCGCCAGCGCTGGCTGGCGTTCGACGACACCATTGGCCGGCGGGTCCGGGCCGAGGGGGTGGAGGGCCGGGCCACCGGCCTCGACGAGGACGGGGCCCTGGTGCTCGAGGTCGGGACCGGCGTTCACCGGCTGGTCGCGGGGCCCATCGAGGCGGTGGAGGCCGATTGACACCCCCGGGTTGCCTGGCTATACTGCACCAAATCTAGTGGGTCTGGGATCGGCGATCCCAACATATCGCACATTGGCGGGCCGGGGGGCACGGCCAGGGGGAACGACATGGGGATGTGGGTGGGACGGGGACGCAAGGCCCGGGTGGCGTACGGCTTCGACGATATCGCGCTGGCCCCGGGCACCGTCACGGTCAATCCCAATGAAGTCGACATCAGCTGGGAGCTGTGCGGCCGGCGGTTCGAGCTGCCGATCATCGCCGCCGCCATGGACGGGGTGGTGGGGCCCCGGCTGGCCATCGAGATGGGCCGGCTGGGCGGGCTGGCCGTCCTGAACCTGGAGGGCATCTTCTCGCGGTACGCGAACCCCGAAGAGGTCCTGGACCGGATCGTCTCGGCCAGCCAGGAGGAAGCGACCCGCATCATCCAGTCCATCTACGGGGAACCCATCAAGGAGGAGCTCATCCATCGCCGGATCCAGGAGATCAAGAAGGGGGGCAGCCCGGTCGCGGTCTCCTCGATCCCCCAGCGCGCCGAGCGCTTCGCCCAGATCGCCCAGGAGGCCGGGGCCGACATCTTCGTCGTCCAGTCCACCGTGACCACCGCCCGCCACCTGGCCACGGAGTACACGCCGGTCGACTTCCGGAAGCTCAAGAAGGCCCTGGCCATCCCGCTCGTCATCGGCAACACGGTCACGTACGAGGCGTGCCTGGAGCTGATGGAGTGCGGCGCCGACGCCCTGCTCATCGGCGTCGGGCCCGGCGCGGCCTGCACCAGCCGCGAGGTGCTGGGCCTGGGCGTGCCCCAGGTCACGGCCACCGCCGACTCCGCCGCCGCCCGGGACTTCTACTACAAGCAGACCGGCCGCTACGTGCCCATCATCACCGACGGCGGCATGACGACCGGGGGCGACGTTTGCAAGGCGCTGGCCGCCGGGGCCGATGCCGTGATGATCGGCTCCGCCTTCGCCCGGGCCACCGAGGCGCCCGGCCGGGGCTACCACTGGGGCATGGCCACGCCCCACCAGAACCTGCCGCGCGGCACCCGCATCCGGGTCGGCGTGGTCGGCCCTCTGGAGCAGATCCTGTTCGGGCCCGCCTTCACCGAGGACGGCACCCTGAACCTGGTGGGCGCCATCCGCACCTGCATGGGCTCGGTCGGCGCCCGGACCATCCGCGAGCTGCAGCAGACCGAGCTGATCATCGCGCCCGCCATCAAGACGGAGGGCAAGGTCTTCCAGCAGGCGCAGAAGCTGGGGCGGCCCCGGTAAGGGCCCGGTGGAGCCGACCGACAAGATCGCGGTCCTCGACTTCGGATCGCAGTACACCCAGCTCATCGCCCGCCGCATCCGCGAGCTGGGTGTCTACTCCGAGATCCTGCCCTGCACGGTCCCCCTCGACGAGGTCCTCGAGGGCGGCTACAAGGGCATCGTCCTGTCCGGCGGCCCGTCCAGCGTGTACGAGGAGGGGGCCCCGCTGCCGGCCCCGGCGCTGTTCGAGGCGGGGCTCCCCGTGCTGGGCATCTGCTACGGCATGCAGGCGATGGCCTACCTGCTCGGCGGCGACGTCGAGCCCGCCGAGCGACGGGAGTACGGGGCCGCCACCCTCAGGGTGGAGGCCACGGGTCGCCTGCTGAGCGGCGTGCAGGCGGACCCTGAGGGACAGCTTCAGGTCTGGATGAGTCACGGCGACACCGTCCGGCGGCCGCCGCCGGGCTTCGGACGGCTGGGCAGCACGGCCAACTGCCCAGTGGCGGCCATGAGCGACGACGACCGCCGGCTCTACGCCGTGCAGTTCCACCCCGAGGTCGCCCACACGCCCCAGGGGCGCCGGATCCTTGAGAACTTCCTCGAGGTCTGCGGGGTCAACCGCACGTGGTCCATGGCGTCGTTCATCGAGGCGACCGTCGAGGACCTGCGAGCCCGGATCGGGAAGGAGCGCGTCCTGTGCGCCCTGTCGGGCGGGGTGGACTCGGCCGTGGTGGCGGTACTCGTGCACCGGGCCATCGGCGACCGACTGACGTGCATGTTCGTGGACAACGGCCTGCTGCGGAAGGGCGAGGCCTCGGCGGTCGTGCACACCTTCAGAGATGCCTTCAAGATCAACCTCGTCCACGTGGACGCCTCCAAGCGGTTCCTGGCCGTCCTGGAGGGCGTGGCCGATCCCGAGCTGAAGCGCAAGCGGGTGGGCGCCGAGTTCATCGCGGTCTTCGAGGAGGAGGCCCGCAAGCTCGGCGACATCCCGTGGCTGGCCCAGGGCACGCTGTACCCGGACGTGATCGAGTCGGTCTCGTTCCGCGGGCCCTCGGCGACCATCAAGACCCACCACAACGTGGGGGGCCTGCCCACCACCATGCGCTTCCGGCTCCTGGAGCCGCTGCGCGAGCTGTTCAAGGACGAGGTGCGTCGCCTGGGCGAGCTGCTGGGCCTGCCGCCCGAGATCGTCTGGCGCCAGCCGTTCCCCGGCCCGGGCCTGGCCATCCGCGTCCTGGGCCCGGTCACCGAGGACCGCCTGCACATCCTGCGGGAGGCCGACGCGATCGTGCAGGAGGAGATCCGGGCGGCCGGACTGGAGCGGGAGCTCTGGCAGGCCTTCGCGGTGCTCCTGCCTGTCCGCACGGTGGGGGTCATGGGCGACTTCCGCACGTACGCCCAGGTCATCGCGCTCCGGGCGGTCACCAGCCAGGACGCCATGACGGCCGACTGGGCCCGGCTGCCCTACGACCTGCTGGCGCGCATCTCCAACCGCATCATCAACGAGGTGAAGGGCGTCAACCGCGTGGTGCTCGACATCTCCTCCAAGCCGCCGAGCACCATCGAGTGGGAGTGAGGTCCCCGGGCCGATGCCGCACGCCGACTTCGTCCATCTGCACGTGCACTCCGAGTACAGCCTGCTCGACGGCGCCGCCCGGCTGGAGCGGCTCGTCGACAAGGCGAAGGAGCTCCGGTTCCCGGCCATCGCGCTGACCGACCACGGCAACCTCTTCGGGGCGGTGGAGTTCTACCTGGCCGCCCAGAAGGCGGGCATCAAGCCCATCCTGGGCTGCGAGCTGTACGTGGCCCCCCGGAGCCGGCACGAGCGCGGCTCCGAGGACGGAGGCTACGAGGGCGCCAACCACCTGACCGTGCTCGTCCGCAACCAGACCGGCTACCGGAACCTGATCAAGCTCGTCTCCCGGGCCTACCTGGAGGGCTTCTACTACAAGCCCCGGGTGGACCGGGAGCTGCTCGCCCGGCACGCCGACGGGCTGCTGGTGCTGTCCGGCTGCCTGAACTCCGAGGTCTCGCGCCTGATCTCGGCCGGAGACGTCGAGCGCGCCCGCCAGGCGGCCGGCTGGCACCAGGACGTGTTCGGCAAGGACTACTACTACATGGAGGTGCAGGCCCACGGCCTGCCCGAGCAGGCGAAGGTCACGGCCGAGACGCTGCGGATCGCCCGGGCCATCGGGGCGCCGGTGGCCGGGACCAACGACTCGCACTACCTGGAGGCCAGCCACGCCCGCGCCCACGAGGCGCTCCTCTGCATCCAGACCGGGGCCACCCTCCTCGATCCCAAGCGCTGGCGGTTCTCGAGCGAGGAGTTTTACGTGAAGTCGGCCGAGGAGATGGCGCGCGTCTTCGCCGAGCTGCCCGAGGCCTGCCGCAACACGCTGGCCGTGGCCGAGCGCTGCAACCTCACGCTCGACTTCGGGCGCTTCCACCTGCCGCGCTACGTGGTCCCCGACGGCCACACGCTGGAGAGCTACCTGGAGCACCTGGCCCGCGAGGGCCTGCGCCGGCGCTACGGGCCCCAGCCCGGAGACGCCCTCGAGCAGCGTCTCAGCTACGAGCTGCAGGTCATCGAGAAGATGGGCTTTTCCGGCTACTTTCTGGTCGTCTGGGACTTCATCCATTACGCCAGGCAGCAGGGGATCGCCGTGGGGCCCGGCCGGGGCTCCTCGGCGGGGTCGCTCGTGGCCTACTGCCTGGGCATCACCAACGTGGATCCCATCCGGTACAGCCTGCTGTTCGAGCGGTTCCTCAACCCCGAGCGGGTCTCGATGCCCGACATGGACATCGACTTCGCGGACGACCGCCGGGACGAGGTCATCCGCTACGTGACCGAGAAGTACGGGCGCGACCGCGTGGCGCACATCATCACCTTCGGCACCCTGGGCGCCAAGGCCGCCATCCGGGACGTGGGGCGGGTGCTGGGCATGAGCTACGCCGAGGTGGATCGCATCGCCAAGCTGGTGCCCGCCTTCCCCCTCAACATCACCCTCGACGAGGCGTACCAGAAGTCGCCGCCCCTGGCCGAGATGGTGCGCACCCAGGATCAGGTCCGCGAGCTGTGGGAGATCGCCCGCACCCTGGAGGGCTGCACCCGCCACGCCTCGGTCCACGCCTCGGCGGTCGTCATCTCCGACGAGCCCCTGGACGAGCACATCCCGCTCTACAAGGACCCCAAGCGGCCGGAGCTGATCACCGGGTACGCCATGGGGCCCATCGAGAAGCTGGGGCTGCTCAAGATGGACTTCCTGGGGCTGCGGACCCTGACCGTGCTGGCCAACACCGTGAGCCTCATCCGGCAGGCCCGGGGGGTCGAGATCGACCTGGACGCCATCCCGCTGGACGACCCGGCCACCTACGCGCTGCTCTCCGAGGCGCGCACGTTCGGCGTGTTCCAGCTGGAATCGGCGGGCATGCGGGACGCCCTGCGCGGGCTCAGGCCCGAGCGGCTGGAGGACGTCATCGCCATCGTGGCGCTCTACCGGCCGGGCCCCATGGACCTCATCCCCGACTTCATCCAGCGCAAGCACGGGCGGGCCCGGATCACGTACGAGCACCCGGCCATGGAGACGTTCACGCGGGAGACGTACGGGATCATGGTGTACCAGGAGCAGATCATGCAGATCGCCTCCGAGATGGCCGGCTTCACGATGGGGGAGGCCGACATCCTGCGGCGGGCCATGGGCAAGAAGGACCGCGACCTCATGGCCAAGCAGCGCGACAAGTTCCTGGCCGGCTGCGCCGAGCGGGGAACCCCGGCCGCCAAGGCCGAGCGCGTCTGGGAGCTGATGGAGAAGTTCGCCGGGTACGGCTTCAACAAGTCCCACGCCGCGGCCTACGCGCTGGTCGCCTACCAGACCGCCTACTTCAAGGCCAACTACCCCGTCGAGTTCATGGCCGCGCTGCTGACGTCGGAGATGGGCGACACGGACAAGATCGTGAAGTACATCGACGAGTGCCGGGCCATGGGCATTCCGGTCGAGCCCCCGGACGTCAACGCCTCCGGCGTGCAGTTCACGGTGGAGGGCCGCGCGATCCGCTTCGGGCTGGCGGCGATCAAGAACGTGGGCGAGGCGGCCATGGAGTCCATCCTGGCCAGCCGCCAGCGCGAGGGGCGCTTCACGAGCCTGGACGACTTCTGCGCCCGCGTGGACCTGCGCCTGGTCAACCGGCGGGTGCTGGAGAGCCTGATCAAGGCCGGGGCCTTCGACTCCCTGGGGCTGCCCCGCGCGCACCTGATGGCCGGCGTGGACAGCGCCCTGGAGGCCGGGCAGCGGCAGCAGCGCGAGCGGGCCGAGGGGCAGGCGTCCTTCTTCGATCTCCTGCCGGCGGCCGCCCCGCCCCGGCCGGAGCCGGCGGCCGTGCTGCCGGAGTGGGAGGCGGACCAGCGGCTGGCGTTCGAGAAGGAGGTGCTCGGCTTCTACATCTCCGGCCATCCGCTGGCCCGGTATGCGGACGTGGTGGAGTCTCTCGGCGTCACGCCCTCCAGCGAGGTGGCGACCCGGCCGGCCGGCGCCCGCGTGCTCCTCTTCGGGCAGGTGGCCGCGCTGAAGGAGACCTCCACCAAGAGCGGCAACCGGATGGCGTTCGTGACCCTGGAAGACATGGCCGGCACCGTGGAGGTGACCGTGTTCCCGGAGCCCTTCCGGGCGGCCGCCGATCACCTGCGCGGGCGGCAGCCCCTGCTGGTCCGCGGCCGCGTGGACGACGCCGACAAGGGGCGGGTGGTGCTGGCCGAGGACGTGCGCCCGCTGGAGGCGGCGCTCGGCGCCGCCGC
>JBBIIW010000169.1:0-6713 GCA_037446305.1 Candidatus Rokuibacteriota bacterium | reverse complement strand
ATCTTCGAGCGCGACAACCTGTTCGCGCGGCTGCTGCACAACCAGGCCGCGCTCGTGCTGCAGCAGCGGCTGCACATGGCCGGGATGCAGCTCGTCATCCTGCCGATGAAGGTCGAGACATGAAGGAACGGCGCCGCGCCGCGCAGGCGCTCAATGTGCTGGGCGAGCCGCTCGCGCCCTGCGGGCTCGACCCGATGACGGGTTTCTACCGCGACGGGTGCTGCAACACTGGCTACGAGGACGTCGGCATCCACGTCGTGTGCGCGAAGATGACGCGCGAATTCCTCGAATTCTCGGCGCGCCGCGGCAACGATCTGACGCGGCCGGCGCCGGAGGCCGGCGTCGTGGTGTTCGTCCTGCTCGTCCTGTCCTCCGTGTCCTTCGACGGACTGTCGCGGACGTTCGCCTGGCTCACGTGGCACGGCATCAATCCCCTCGTCTATCCGGGCCGCACGGCGCTCATGGGCGCCAACACGCTGGGACTCCTGGGGCTCTTCGCCGCCCTCGGCGGCGGCTTCGTGCTGGCCGTGCGGCTGGCCGCGGCCCTGGCGCCCCCGGGCCAGCCGTTCGGCCGCGTGCTGGCCCGGCTCGCGCTGTCGCTCGTGCCCATCGCCTGCGGCTACCACTTCGCGCACTACCTGCCGGTCTTCCTGGTGGACGTGCAGCACGCGCTGCGGGCGGCCTCGGACCCCTTCGCCCGGGGATGGAACCTGCTGGGCACGGCCGACCTCCACGTCGTCACCTCGCTGCTGACCGATGCCTCGCGCGTATACCTCATCTGGCACGCTCAGGTGGCGATCATCGTGGCCGCCCACGTGGCGGGCGTGGTAGTGGCGCACGCGCTGGCCCTCCAGCTGGCCGTCCGCCCGGCTGCGGCCGCTCGCGGTCAGCTGCCACTGCTGGCGCTCATGATCGGCTACACGCTGCTGGGGCTCTGGCTGCTGTCCACGCCGGCGGTGTGAGGCCGCCCCGCGGTTGTGTTCCCCCCGGCGGCGTGCTATTAGAGCGCGGATGCGCGCCGCGGGCGCACCGCGCCGCGCCGAGCCAGGAGGACCGGCCATGACGGATCGTCGCCGCGGAGAGGGAGTGTCCAGACGGGGGTTCTTGAAGGGAAGCCTCGCGCTCGCCGCCGGCGCCCACGGGATCGGGCCCTGGGTGCCGCGGGCGGCGGCCCAGGGCCCCGGCGCCCCGCTGCGGCTCGGCTTCCAGGTCCACCGCACCGGCATCGGCGCCGTGTACGGCCGCTGGTATGACCGGACGACGGCGGCGGCCGTCAAGCTCATCAACGAGCGCGGGGGCATCGCCGGGCGCCCGGTCGAGATCGTGGCCGAGGACGACGGCACCGACCCCCGGCGCGGCGCGGAGGTCGTCGAGAAGCTGGCCCGCCAGCACAAGGTGGACCTGATCTTCGGCACGCTGTTCTCGCACGTCGTCATCGCCTCGGCCCCGCGGGCCGGCGAGCTGAAGATCCCCTACCTGGTCGTCAGCGAGGGGTACCACGTGGCGTCGGGCAAGCTGAACCGCTACGTCTTCCAGCCGGGCATCACCGACGTGCGGGCCCAGGTCACCGCGGTGGCCCCCTGGATCCTCAAGAACCTGGGCCGGAAGGTGACGCTGATCTTCCCCGACTACGCCTTCGGCCACGACCACCGGGACTTCTTCAGCCGGGTGGCGCCGGCCCACGGCGGCACCGTGCAGGCGCTCATCCCGATCCCCCCGACCGAGACCTCCTTCACGCGCTACTTCCCGCGGGTGCCCGCCGACACCGAGGTCCTCTACCACGTCATGGTCGGCCCGGGCGTGCTCACCTTCGTGAAGGAGATGGGCGAGCACTTCGGCAGCCGGCGGCCGCAGATCTTCGGCTTCGTCGATTCCCTGGAGGGCGTGGACCTGGCCAGCCCCGGGCTCGAGTTCCTGGAAGGCACCTACTTCTGGGAGGGCTTCCCCCGCTACCTGCAGCCGAACGCGCCGGACTTCATCCGCTTCTACCGGGAGCGGGTCGGCGTCAACGACCAGGGGGCCAGCGTGAGCGATCCCCGGGACGTCTCCACCTTCGCCCACATGTTCGGCTGCTGGGAGACGCTGTTCGTCATCAAGCGCGCCGTCGAGCAGAGCGGGTACCGCACACCGGGCCCGGCCGGCTACCGCGCCTTCATCGAGGCGCTGGAGAGCTTCTCGTCGTTCCCGGAGGGCGTGGAGCACCCCCAGGGCGCCAAGCGCTTCGTCGGCCGGCTGCACCAGGTCTTCGGCCACCAGTACATCTCCAGGGTCGAGAAGCGCCGGCTGAACGTCATCCACCGGACGGCCATCGAGGACTCGATGTACGAGCCCGAGGCGGACTACACGAAGCAGCCGCTCTGAGCCTCGGCCCGCACCTCTTCCTGGCGTTCCTGGAGGGGACGGTGAGCGCGCTGGTGCTCGCCGTCACCGCCCTGGGCCTGTCCCTGGTCTTCGGGGTCATGCGCATCGTGAACGTGGCGCACGGGGAGTTCTTCATGCTGGGCGCCGTCGTGACCTGGTACGTCTCGACCCAGACCGGGAGCTTCCTGGCGGCGCTGGCCGTGGCGCCCCTGGCCGTGGCCGCGGTGGCGGTGGCGGCCGACCGGCTGGTGCTGCGGCCGATCGGCTACCAGCCGGAGAGCACGATCGTGGCCACCATCGGCCTCCTCTACATCCTCCAGCAGGCCGTGCTGATGACCTACGGCCCCTATGCCCGCCCCGTCACCACGCCCTTCTACTTCCGGGTGGACTTCCCGTGGTTCGGCTACTCCGGCTACAAGCTGGTCGTGGCGGGCGTGGCGGCGATCCTCCTGGTGGCGGCCTGGCTGGCCCTGGCCCGCACGAGGCTCGGGCTCTACATGCGAGCCACCCAGCAGGACCGGGAGATGGCGCAGGCCTTCGGGGTGCCGGTGGGCCGGGTCTACGCCGCCGCCTTCGGCATCGGGGCGGCGCTGGCCGCCGTCGCCGGCGCCCTCGTCGTGCCCGTCCAGCAGGCGCACTACCTCATGGGACTGGACGCGCTGCTGATGTCGTTCGTGGTCGTGATCCTGGGCGGGCTGGGGAGCCTGCGGGGCACGCTGGTGGCGGCCCTGGTCGTGGGGCTCAGCGACGGCATGATCTCGGTCCTCTTCTCCCCGACGCTGGCCAAGATCGTGGCCACCACGCTGGTGGCCGCGGTCCTCGCCGCGCGCGGCCACGGTCTGGCCGGCGAGCCGGCGTGATCCTGGCCCTGCACCTCGGCGTGCTCCTGTTGCTGGCCGGGCTGCAGTTCGTCCTGCCCGCCTTCCACCACGGCCTGCTGGCCCGCATCATGGTCCTGGCCGCGTACGCCGTCGGCTACAACCTGCTGCTGGGTTACACCGGGCTCATGAGCCTGGGCCACGCCATGTTCTTCGCCGCCGGCATGTACGGGACCGGGCTCACCATCTACCACCTGGGCTTCGGCGTCCCGGCCGGGCTGGCCGCCGGCGCCGGGGCCGGGCTGCTGGCCGCGCTGGTGGTGGCCGCCGTCACGCTGCGCACCAGCGGGCCGGCCTTCCTGATCGTCACGATGATGCTGGCCCAGGCCTTCTACCTGGCCACCCTGTACTTCAACGACGTGACCGGCGGCGACCAGGGGCTGATCCTGGCCGACCTCGGTCTCGCCCTGGGCGGGCGGTCGGTGTCGCTGGCCGATCCGGCCGTGAAGTACAACCTCGCGCTGGTCGTGCTGGCGGGGGCCCTGCTGCTGAGCCTCTGGGTCGTGCGCTCGCCCGTGGGCCGGGTCCTAGTGGCGGTGCGCGAGAACGAGGAGCGCACCCGGCTGCTCGGCTACAACACGGCGCGGTACCGGGTCTTCACGGTGCTGGTGTCCGGGCTCCTGTCGGCGGTGGCCGGCGCCGCCTACACCGTGCTCTTCTCGTACGTCGGCTCGGCCTTCGCGGGCGTCCTCTACTCGATCTACCCGCTCCTGTGGACGCTCCTGGGCGGCGCCGGAACCACGCTGGGCCCCCTGGTCGGCACCGTGGTCATGACCTACGCGGTGGACATCGCCAGCGGGATCACCACCGGCTACCTGATGGTGGTGGGCGCCGCGCTGGTGGTGATGATCCTGTGGGCGCCGGCGGGCATCGTGGGCGGCATCCGCGCCCGCTGGGCGCGCTGGCTGCCGTGACGCCGCTGCTCGAGACCCGGGGGCTGGGCAAGCGCTTCGGCGGGCTGGAGGCCGTCAGCGCGGTGGACTTCCGGCTGGACCGGGGCGAGGTCCGGGCGCTCATCGGCCCCAACGGGGCCGGCAAGACCACGCTGGTCGGCCTGATCAGCGGCCGGCTGCGCCCGACCGCGGGGCGGGTGATCTTCGCCGGCCGTGACATCACGGCCCTGCGGGCCTGGGACCGGGTGCGGCTGGGAATCGTGTACACCTTCCAGATCACCAGCATCTACCGGACCCTGTCGGTGGGCGACAACATCGCGCTGGCCGTCCAGCGGCGCCACCTGACGACCCCGGCCGCCTGGCTGGCCCTGGACCGGGCGGCCCTGGCCGCCGACATCGACGCCGCGCTGGCCGCGGTGGGCCTGCAGGACGCGCGCGACCGGCTCGCCGGCGCGCTGCCCTACGGCCACCAGCGCCTGCTGGAAGTCGCCATGGCGCTGGCCGTCCAGCCGTCGCTCCTGATCCTCGACGAGCCGACGCAGGGGCTGGCCGGCGGCGAGATCGAGGAGTTCTGCCGGCTCGTGCGGGAGGTCGCCCGCCGGGCCACCGTCCTGCTCATCGAGCACAACGTCGCCGTGGTGCTGGAGGTGGCCACCCGGGTGACGGTCATGGACGGCGGCCGCATCATCGCCGAGGGGACGCCGGGCGAGATCGAGGCGCACCCCGACGTGCAGCGGGCCTACCTGGGACGATGAGCCTGGTCCTCGACCGCGTCCACTGCGCCTACGGCGAGGTGCCCGTCCTGCACGATGTCTCGCTGCGCCTGGAGCGCGGCGAGATCCTGGGCCTGCTCGGCCGCAACGGGGCGGGCAAGACGACCACGCTGCGGGCCATCATGGGGCTGGTGCCGGCCCGGCGGGGCACGATCAGCGTGGACGGCCGGGAGCTGACACGGATGCGCCCGCACCAGATCCCCCGCCTGGGCGTCGCCTACGTGCCGCAGGGCCGGCGGCTGTTCGGCGACCTGACGGTGGCCGAGAACCTGCGCATGGGTCTGCTCGTCCGCGACGGCGGGGCCGAGACGCTGGAGGCCGTCCTGGAGCTGTTCCCCGTGCTGCGCGAGCGCCTGCACCAGCGGGCCGGCACGCTGAGCGGGGGCCAGCAGCAGATGCTGGCCACCGCCCGGGCGCTGTGCGCCCGGCCGGCCTTCCTCCTCCTCGACGAGCCGAGCGAGGGCCTCATGCCGTCGCTGGTGGCCCGGCTGCTCGAGACCCTGGTGACGCTGGCCGGGCGCCGGGTCGGCATCCTGCTGGTCGAGCAGAAGGTGGACGCGGTCCTGCAGGTGGCGGCGCGGGTGGCGCTCATCGAGAACGGCCGCATCGTCCGGGAGGCCACGGCGTCCGCGCTGGCGGCGGATCCGGTCGCGCTGCTCCGCCACGTGGGGGTTCGCCGGTGACCGCGGGGCCTTCGCGGGCCCCCGGCCCGGCAGGCGTCCCGGGACCACGCCGGCGACGGCCGCCGGCCAGGCTCGAGAGCGCGGCGCGTGAGTTGCGGCCTCCCGGCGCATCTGACAGAATCGGGCTCGATCGCTCTCCCTGATGGAGCGCTGACCATGAAGACGCTGATCCGCAACATCGGTCTGCTCGCCAGCGGCGATATCCATCAGCCGCTCCTGGACGCCGACAGCCTCGTGATCGCCGACGGCCGCATCGCCGCCGTGGGCAAGGGACTGGACGACGACGCCGACACCGTCATCGACGCCCGCGGCACCACCGTCATGCCCGGCCTGATCGACTCGCACGTCCACCCGGTGTTCGGGGACTTCACGCCCCGGCAGCGCACGGTGGACTTCATCGACTCCATGCTCAACGGCGGCGTGACGACGGCGATCTCGGCCGGCGAGGTGCACCTGCCCGGCCGGCCCAAGGACATCGTGGGCCTCAAGGCCCTGGCCATCGTGGCGGCCAAGGCCTGGCAGAACTTCCGGCCCGGCGGCGTCAAGGTTCACGGGGGCGCGCCCATCCTGGAGCTGGGCCTGACCGAGGCCGACTTCGCCGAGATGGCGGCCGGCGGCGTGCGGCTGGTGGGGGAGATCGGGCTCGGCTCGGTGAAGACGGGCAAGGACGCCGCCCCCATGGTCGAGTGGGCGAAGAAGCACGGCATGACGGTGACCATCCACACCGGGGGCCCCTCCATCGCCGGCTCCAGCCCCATCAGCGCCGACGTGGTGCTGGAGGCGCGGCCCCACGTCGTCGGGCACATCAACGGGGGCACCACCTCCATGGCACCGGCTGACATCGAGCGGCTGGTGGCCACCGACATGGCGCTGGAGATCGTGCAGTGCGGCAACCCGCGCACGGCGCTGCACACGCTGCGGGCGGCCGTGGACGCGCGGGCCACGCACCGGATCATCCTCGGCAACGACGCGCCGTCCGGCACCGGGGTCATCCCGCTGGGCATCCTGCGCACGCTGAGCCTGCTGGCCGGCGTGGGGGGCCTGCCGCCGGCGGCGGCCGTCGCGTGCGCGACCGGCAACACCGCCCGGGTGTACCGGCTGGACGCGGGCCTGATCGCGCCCGGG
>JBBIIW010000168.1:0-6717 GCA_037446305.1 Candidatus Rokuibacteriota bacterium | reverse complement strand
GGAGCCCCCCGCCGGAACGCATGAAGGTCCTCATCGCGAAGCCCGGGCTGGACGGCCACGACCGCGGCGCCAAGGTCGTCGCCCAGGCCCTGCGCGACGCCGGCCTCGAGGTCGTCTACACCGGGCTCAAGCGCACGCCGGAGGAGATCGTGCAGGAGGCCATCCAGGAGGACGTGGACGTGATCGGCCTCAGCATCCTCTCCGGCGCGCACCTGCCGCTCTCGCGCCGCGTGGTGGAGGGGCTCCGGGCGCAGGGCGCCGCGGACATCGCCGTGGTCGTGGGCGGCATCATCCCGCCCCGGGACGTCGAGCCGCTCCTGGCGCTCGGCGTGCGCCGGGTGTTCCCCATGGGCACCCCGCTGCCCGACATCGTGGCCGCCTTCAAGGAGACCCTGTGATGCGCGACGTGATCCTGCACGCCGGAATCCCGGTCAAGCCCGTGTACGGCCCCGAGGACGTGGCCGGGGTGGACTTCGAGCGCGACATCGGGCGGCCGGGCGAGTACCCCTACACCCGCGGCATCCACCCGCACATGTACCGCGAGCGGCTGTGGACGATGCGGCAGTACATCGGGTTCGGCACGCCGGCCGAGACGAACAGCCGCTTCAAGTACCTGATGGCCCACGGCCAGGACGCGCTGAACGTGGCCTTCGACCTGCCGACCCAGCTCGGCCTGGACTCCGATCACCCGCGGGCCGAGGGCGAGGTGGGCATGGTCGGCATGGCCGTGGACTCCCTGGCCGACATGGAGGAGGCCTTCGCCGGCATCCCGCTCGACCGCGTCAGCGTGTCGCTCACCATCAACGGCATGGCGGCGCCCATCACCGCCATGTACTACGCGGTGGCCGAGAAGCAGGGCGCGGCGCCGGACCGCGTCGTCACCACGCCCCAGAACGACATCCTGAAGGAGTTCATCGCCCGCGGCACCTGGATCTACCCGGTGGATCCCTCGCTGCGGCTGGTCGCCGACCTCATCGAGTTCTCCGCCCGGCACTACCCGCGCTCCAACCCCGTCTCGGTGTGCGGCTACCACATCCGGGAGGCCGGGTGCACGACGGCCCAGGAGATGGCCTACGGGCTGGCCATCGCGGCCGCCTACGTGGAGCTGATGCTGCGCCGGGGCATGGCGGTGGACGACTTCGCCCCCCGCATCTCCTTCAACTTCACCTGCTGGGGCAAGATCTTCGAGGAGGTGGCCAAGTTCCGGGCCGGCCGCCGCCTCTACGCGCGGATGATGCGCGAGCGCTTCGGGGCCCGGAACCCGCGCTCCTGGATGTTCCGCAGCCTGATCGGCGGCGGCGGCTCCGCCTTCACGGTCCAGGAGCCGGAGAACAACATCGTGCGGGGCGCCTACATCGCGCTGGCGGCGGCCCTGGGCGGCGCCCAGACGATGGCCCTGCCCACGTACGACGAGGCCTACACGATCCCCTCCGCCAAAGCCCAGCTCATCGCGCTCCGCACCATGCAGATCTGCGCCGAGGAGTCCGGCGCCGCCGACACCGTGGACCCGCTGGCCGGCTCCTACTACGTGGAGGCGCTGACCAGCGCCATGGAGGAGAAGATCCGCGAGGAGCTGGCGCGCGTGGAGGCGATGGGCGGCATCGTGGAGGCGGTGAAGACGGGGGCCATCCAGGCCGAGGTGGCCCGCCAGGCCTACCTGTTCGAGCAGCGGATGGCGTCGGGCGAGATCCGGAAGGTGGCCGTCAACTGCCACCTGGGCGACCGCCGGGCCGAGGCCGACCCGGACGTGGCGCTTTACCGCTTCGATCCCCGGGTGGCCGAGGCCCAGGTGGCGCGCCTGGCCCGCGTGCGCCGGGAGCGGGACGGGGCGGCCGTGCAGGCCTGCCTGCGGCGGCTGCGCGACGAGGCGCGCGGCCCGGCCAACCTGATGCCCCCCATCATGGAGGCGGTCCGGGCCTACGCCACGCTGGGCGAGATCGCCGACGCCCTGCGCCAGGTGTTCGGCGAGCACAAGGAGCCCGTGAAGTTCTGATGGCGGACTTCGGCGTCATCGGCCGGGGAGTGCCCAAGCGCGACGGCGCCGACAAGGTGACCGGGCGGACCCGGTACCTGCACGACCTGGTGCTGCCGCGCATGCTGCACGGCAAGATCCTGCGCGCCCGCCATCCCCACGCCCGCATCACGCGCCTGGACGTCTCTCGGGCCCGCGCGCTGCCGGGCGTGGTGGCCGTCATCACCGGCGCCGACGTCGAGCAGCGCCCCTTCGGCTTCGTGCGGGACCACCCGGCGCTCAAGACCGGCCAGGTGCGCTGCATCCGCGACGAGATCGCCGCCGTCGCCGCCGAGACGCCGGACGTGGCCGAGGCGGCGGTGGAGCTGATCGAGGTCGAGTACGAGGTGCTGCCCGGCGTGTTCTCGCCGGAGGAGGCGCTCCGTCCCGGGGCGCCGCTGGTCCACGAGGCCCTGGGGACGAACCTCACGCCGCTGCGCTACCAGTTCACCCACGGCGACGTGGACCGGGCCTTCGCCGAGGCCGCGGCGGTGGTGGAAGGGGAGTACCGGCTGAACTTCGTCACGCCCGCCTGCCTGGAAACGATGGTGGCCATCGCCGACTGGGATCCGCAGGGGCGCCTGACGATGTGGTCCACCACCCAGGTCCCGTTCCTCTACCAGCGGGACCTGGCCGAGGCCCTGGGCATCACCGGCGATCGGCTCCGGGTGATCCAGCCGCCGGTGGGCGGCAACTTCGGGCGGGGGCTCGACCTCTACCCGATCGACGTGATCGCCGCGCTCCTGGCCCGGGCCGCCCGCCGGCCGGTCAAGATCGAGCTCGAGCGGGTGGAGGAGTTCCTGGCCTGCCCGACCCGCGAGCCGTGCGTGATCCGGCTCCGCACCGCCGCCGCCGCCGACGGCCGGCTGCTGGCCCGCGACGCCCACGTGACCATCGACAACGGGGCCTACGTCTCCTGGGGCTCCACCACGCCCTACGTCATGCTGGCCACCGTGGCCGGGCTCTACCGCTGCCCGGCCGTGCGCTTCGACACCACCATCGTCTACACCAACAACCCCTACTCGGGCTCCATGCGCGGCTACGGCAACCTGGAATCGACCTTCGCCGTCGAGTCGCAGATGGACGAGCTGGCCGACCGCCTGGGCCTGGACCGGCTCGAGCTGCGCCGCCGCAACGTCAGCCGGCCGGGCGACGTGCACCCGCAGGGCTTCGTCATCACCTCCTGCGCCATGCGGGAGTGCCTGGACGCGGTGGCGGAGGAGATGGCCCGGCCGGCCCCGCCCCTCGACCCCGGCTGGCGCCGCGGCATCGGCTACGCGGCCATGTTCCACGTGGCCGGCGGCGCCCGCATCTACCGCTCCGACGGCTGCGGCGCCATCGTCAAGGTGGACGACTTCGGCGGCGTCACGCTCATCACCGGGGCCAGCGAGATCGGGCAGGGCTCCGAGACGGTGCTGGCCATGATCGTGGCCGAGACGCTGGGCGTGCCGCTGGCGCGGGTGCAGGTCGTCAACACCGACACGGCCGTGAAGCCCTGGGACGTGGGCGTGCACGCCAGCCGCACCACCTTCATCGCCGGCAACGCCGCCCGGCTGGCCGCCGAGAAGGTCCGCGCCCGGCTGCTGGCCATGGCGGCGGCGGAGCTGGAGGTGCCGGCCGAGGACGTGGCCATCGCCGACGGCTGGGTGTTCGTGCGCTCGGCCCCGGCCCGGCGGCTGCCCTACGAGCGCGTGGTCCGCGCCGGCCACCTGCGGGCGCGGGGCGAGACGCTGGTGGCCGAGGCCTTCTACGACCCGCCCACCACCATGCTCGACAAGGACCTGCGGGGCAACGTGTCGGCCAGCTACGGCTTTGCGGCCCAGGCCGTCATGCTCGACGTCGAGCCGGCCACCGGCGCCGTCCGCGTGCGCCGGGTGGTCTCCGCCCACGACGTCGGGCGGGCGTTGAACCCGCCGGCCGCCGAGGGCCAGGTGCACGGCGGCGTGCACATGGGGCTGGGCTACGCGCTCGCCGAGCGGCTGGTGGTCCAGGCGGGCCACGTGCTCACCGCGACGTTCATGGACTATGCGATCCTGCGAGCCGCCGACATGCCGGACATCGTGGTGCGCTTCGTCGAGAGCGTGGATGCCGAGGGGCCCTTCGGCGCCAAGGGACTGGGCGAGTCGGGGGTCATCCCGGTCTCGGCCGCCGTGGCCAACGCGCTGAAGGACGCCCTGGGGGTGCGGTTCACCGAGCTGCCCATCACGCCGGCCGCCATCCACGCCGCGCTGGCGGGGCGCGCCGGCGGCTCGTGAGACTGCTGGACGGCGTCCGGGTGCTCGACCTGTCCCGCATGCTGGCGGGGCCCTACGGCTCCATGCTGCTGGCGGACATGGGAGCCGAGGTGATCAAGGTCGAGGAGCCCGAGGGCGGCGATCCCATGCGGCAGATGGGGCCGCCGTTCCTGCCGGACGGCGAGAGCGCCTACTTCCTGTCCGTCAACCGCAACAAGAAATCGGTGGCGCTCGACCTGAGCAAGCCGGCGGGGCGGCAGGTGCTCTTCGACCTGGCGCGGCACGCCGATGTGCTCTGGGAGAACTTCCGGCCGGGCGTGCTGGCCCGGCTGGGGTGCGACTACCCGGCGCTGGCCGCCGTCAATCCCCGGCTGATCGTGTGCTCGCTGTCGGCCTACGGCCAGGCGGGACCGTACCGGGACTGGCCGGCGTTCGACCTGGCCCTGCAGGCCATGGGCGGCGCCATGAGCCTGACCGGCGAGCCCGGCGGGCGTCCCGTGCGCATGGGCCTGCCCATGGGGGACCTGGCCGGCGGGATGTTCGGCGCCCTGGCCGTCGTGGCCGCGCTCTGGCGGCGCAGCCAGACCGGGCAGGGCGCCTGCCTGGATCTCTCGCTCCTGGACTGCCAGGTCTCGCTGCTCACGTACCTGGCCCAGTACTTCTGGGCCGACGGCCGGACGCCGGGGCCGCAGGGCTCCGGCCACGCCTCCGTCGTGCCCTACCAGGCGCTGGCCACGCGGGACGGACACCTGATCGTGGCCGTCTTCGCCGAGAAGTTCTGGCGCGGCTTCTGCCTGGCCGCCGGACACCCCGAGTGGGAGAAGGATCTCCGGTTCGCGACCAACCGCGACCGGGTCAGCCACCGCGACGTGCTGATCCCGCTGGTGGAGGCCGCCTTCCGCGAGCGGACGACGGCCGAGTGGCTGGCCCGCCTGCAGGCCGAGGGGGTGCCGGCCGCGCCGATCCAGACCCTCGACCGCGTGCTGGTCGATCCGCAGGTGAGGCAGCGGCGCATGGTCGTGGAGATGCGCCATCCGCGGCTCGGCCCCATCCCCACGCTCGGAACGCCCATCAAGGTGGACGGCGAGATGGACCTGCCGGTGATCCCGCCGCCCGCCCTGGGCCAGCACACCGAGGCGGTGCTGCGGGAGCTGCTCGGCTATCCCGCCGAGCAGGTCGCGGCGCTGCGCGAGGAGGGAGTGATCGCATGAACGTGGCGGTGCTGGGCGGCGGCAACGGCGCGCACGCGGCGGCGGCGGATCTCACCGCGGCCGGCCACACCGTGCGCTTCTGGCGGCGGTCGGCGGCGGGGCTCGACGCCGTCCGCAAGGCCGGCGGGATCACGCTGGTGAGCGAGGGCCAGGCAAGCCGGGTGACGCCCGCGCTGCTGACCACGGATCTGGCCGAGGCCGTGCGGGGCGCCGACGTGATCCTGGTGCCGCTGCCGGCCACCACCCACGAGGACCTGGCGCGCCGCCTGGCGCCGCACCTGGACGACGGGCAGGTCGTCCTGCTGACGCCCGGCACCTTCGGGACCTACGTGATGGCCCGCGAGCTGACCCGGGCCGGGAAGGCGCTGCCGTACGCGCTGGCGGAGACCGGGACGCTGCCCTACCTGGCCCGCCTGACCGGGCCGGCCGAGGTCACCGTCGCGGTCCGGGCGGCCAACCTGCCGACCGGCGTCTTTCCCGCCAGCCGGGCCGTGCCGGCCCTCGAGCGCCTGCGCCGGCTCTACCCGAGCATCCGTCCCTGCGCGGACGCCCTCGACGCCGCGCTCACCAACGCCGGCCCCGTCATCCACCCGCCGCTGGTGCTGCTCAACGCCGGTGCCATCGACCAGGGCCGGTTCGACATCCACGCCGCCGGGACGACTCCCAGCGCCCGGCGGCTGATCGCGGCGCTGGACGCCGAGCGCGTGGCGGCGCGCGTGGGGTGGGGCTATCCGCCGCCCCACTACGAGCTGGAGACGTACTACGACGAGCGCCGGGCGGCCGAAGGGCTCTACGGCGCCGGCGCGCGGGCCCGGCTGACCGCCAGCGGGCTCTGGAACGAGACGCTCTCCTTCGAGCACCGGTACGTCACCGAGGACGTGGCCCTCGGCCTGCCGCTGCTCGAGTCGGCGGCGCGCAGCGTGACCGTGGAGTCGCCCGCCACCAGCGGCCTGCTGCTCGTGTTCGGGGCGCTCCTCGAGCGCCGCCTGGCCGGGCAGGGGCGCGATCTCGCGCACCTGGGCCTGGGCGACCTGCTGCTGCGGGAGGTTCGCGAGGTCCTGCGCGAGGGCTGGGCCTCGCCCCTCTGGAGCCGGGTGATCAAGTGAGCCCGGCCCCCGTCCCGGCCCGCCTCGTGGACGACGGCGAGGGCCGCCTGCTGCTGGGCGGCAGCCGCTACCTGCTGATCCGCCCGGAGACGCTGGCCGGCGTGCAGCGGGCGGTGGAGCGGGTGGCCGGCGCCGCGGCCGGAGAGTGCCTGGCC
>JBBIIW010000167.1:0-6740 GCA_037446305.1 Candidatus Rokuibacteriota bacterium | reverse complement strand
GGCGGCGCCCCGCGGGTGGCGCTGGCCAAGGCGGCGGCCGCCGGCGCCGGGGCGCGCAAGGGGAGCCGGCGGGCCTGGTTTCCCGAGACCGGCGGCTGGGTCGAGTGCCCGGTCTACGACCGGTACGCCCTGGCCGCGGGCATGACGGTGCCCGGCCCGGCCATCGTGGAGGAGCGCGAGTCCACCACCGTGGTGCCCCCGGGAGCCGAGGCGGCGGTGGACGCCTACGCCAGCCTGATCGTGACGTGGACCCGATAACCCTCGGCGTCATCTGGGGCGCGCTCAACTCGATCGCCGTCGAGATCGGGACCACCGTGCACCGGACGGCCTACTCCGAGCAGGCCCGCGAGGGCCAGGACTTCTCGGTGGCCGTGTTCGACCGCCACGGCCGCATGGTGGCCCAGGGCCCGTACTCGCCCGGCCACATGGGCGCCATGTCCTTCGCGGTCCGGAACGCGCTGGCCGCCCATCCCGTCGAGACGCTGGAGCCCGGCGACGCCATCCTGCTCAACGACCCGCTGCTCGGCTCCGGCCACTTCCCGGACTTCTTCGTCACCCAGCCGGTCTTCCACCACGGCCACCTGATCGGGTTCGTGGTCAACATCGTCCACCACACCGACGTGGGGGGCCAGCGCCCGGGCAGCCAGGGCGTGGTCGGCATCCTCGACTACTTCCAGGAGGGCCTGCGGCTGCCGCCCACCAAGGTGTGGCGGCGCTACCAGGAAGACGCCGGCGTGGTGGGAATCATCGCTGCCAACACCCGCACGCCGGACCGGGTCCTCGGCGACCTGCGGGCCCAGCGCAGCGCCCTGCGGGTGGGCGAGCAGCGGCTCATCGAGCTGGTCGAGCGCTACGGGCGCGACACGGTCTTCGCGGCCATGGACGAGATGATCGCCCGGACCGAGGCGGCCATGCGGGCCGCCATCGCCGGGATCCCGGACGGCGTCTACCGCTTCGAGGACTTCCTGGACGACTACGGGCCGGGCACGGACCCCCTCCGGGTCCTCGTCACCGTGACCGTGGCCGGGGACGGGATGACCATCGACTTCACGGGCTCCAGCCCGCAGACGCCGTCCGGCCTCAACTCCTATATCAACTACACCCGCTCGTACTCGTACGCGGCGGCCAAGTGCCTGACCGATCCCCTGGCGCCCATGAACGAGGGGGCGCTGCGGCCGGTGACCGTCGTCGCGCCCGAGGGCTCGTTCCTGAACCCGCGGCCGCCGGCGGGCGGGGGCCCCCGCGCCCTCATCTGCTACCGCATCTTCGAGGCGGTGCTGGGCGCGCTGGCGCCGGCGCTGCCGGAGCGCGTGGCGGCGGCGGCCTCGCACATGGCCAACCCGACGTTCGGCGGCTACGATCGGGCCCGCGGCCGGCGCTTCGTGGCCTACGAGCTGGTGCTCTCGGGGACCGGCGCCCGGGCCACCCGCGACGGCTGCGAGGGGATGGCCTGGGCCTTCAACGCCTCCAACATCCCGGTGGAGGCGCAGGAGGCGCGCCACCCGATCGTCGTGGAGCGCTTCGCGCTCATCCCGGACTCGGGCGGGGCGGGACGGTTCCGGGGCGGCTGCGGCGTCCGGCGCGACATGCGCTTCCTGGCCGACGACGGGCTGCTGACGAACCTCACCGACCGGCAGCGGTTCGCCCCCTGGGGGCTCTTCGGGGGCCGGCCGGGCGCGCGCGGGCGCACGGTGATCAACCCGGGGCCCGGGGAGCGTGTCGTGCACGGCAAGGCCTCGTGCGAGTTCGCCTACGGCGACGTCATCTCGTTCCAGCAGTCGGGGGCGGGCGGGTACGGCGACCCGCTCGAGCGGGAGCCGGCGCGCGTGCTGGAGGATGTGCTGGACGAGTACGTCTCGCTGGAGGCGGCCCGCCGCGACTACGGCGTGGTGATCACCGGCACCGGCCTCGACCTCCGGGTGGACGAGGCCGCCACCGCGGAGCTGCGGCGGCGGCTGCGGCAGGGGACATGATCCGCTTCACCGCCGAGCAGGAGGAGTTCCGGCGCAGCGTGGCCCGCTTCGTGGACGCCGAGGTGGCGCCGGCGGCGGACGCGCTCGACGAGCAGGCCGAGTTTCCCCGGGCGCTGTTCAGGCGGCTCGGCGAGCTGGGGTACCTCGGCCTGCGCTATCCCGAGCGGTACGGCGGCGCCGACGCCGACATGGTGACCTACTGCCTGTTCGCCGAGGAGCTGGCCCGGGGCTCGCTGTCGCTGGCCGCGGCGGCGGCCATGCAGTCGCTGATGGGCACGCACTTCATCTACCGCTACGGCTCCGAGGAGCTGCGGCAGCGCTACCTGGTGCCGGCGCTCCGTGGCGACCTGGTGGCGACGTTCGCCCTCACCGAGCCGAACGCCGGCTCCGACGTGGCGAACATCAGCACCCGGGCCGAGCGCCGCGGCGAGGGCTGGGTGCTGCGCGGCGCCAAGACCTGGGTCACCAACGCCCCGGTGGCCGATGTCCTCACGGTGGCGGCCAAGACCTCGCCCGAGCGCGGCCTGAAGAACATCGCCCTGTTCCTGCTCGACCGGGCCGCCATGCGCGGCATCACCGTGGGCAAGAAGATCGAGAAGATGGCCGTGCGGGCCTCGGAGACCGGCGAGATCCTCCTGGACGACGTCGAGGTGCCGGCCGCCCACCTGCTGGGCGGGGAGAGCGGCGGCGTCGAGAAGGTGGGCGGCATCCTGGCCGAGATCCGGGTGATGACGGCGGCGCTGGCGGTGGGCGTGGCCCGGGCCGCCTACGAGGCGGCCCTCCGCTACGCCCGCGAGCGCGTGGCCTTCGGCAAGCCGATCGTCGAGCACCAGGCCATCGGCTTCAAGCTGGCCGACATGCTGACCTCGCTGCACGCCGCCACGCTCATGACCTACCAGGCGGCGGCCGCTCTCGACGCCGGCCGGCCCATGACCCGCGAGGCGGCCATGACGAAGCTCTTCGCCTCGGAGATGGCGGTGCGGGTGACCGACGAGGCGGCGCGCATCTTCGCCTCCTACGGCCTGGCCATGGAGTACCCGGTGCAGCGCTACTTCCGCGACGCCCGGTTCCTCCTGCCCGGCGGCGGCACCTCCGAGATCCTGCGGCTCGTCATCGCCCGCGAGCTCGACTGGCCCCGGGGCGAGGTGCTGGCGTGAGCCGCCCCTGGGACGTGATCACGTTCGACTGCTACGGCACCCTCATCGACTGGGAGCGGGGGATCGGCGAGGCCTTCGAGCGGGCGGCGGCCGCCGCCGGCGTGACCGTGCCGCGGGCCGACGTGCTGCGCCTCTACCACGAGATCGAGCCCGTGGTCGAGGCCGAGCGCTACCGCCGGTACCGCGACGTCCTCACCGAGACGGCGGTGCGGGTGGCGGCCCGGCTCGGCTGGCCGCTTTCGCGGGAGCAGGCGGCGTTCCTGGCCGAGAGCCTGCCCGGCTGGCCGCCCTTCCCCGACACCGATCCGGCGCTGCGCCGCCTGGCCGCCGCCGGCTACCGGCTGGGGATCCTGTCCAACGTGGACGACGACCTGCTGGCCGGCACCCGCCGTCACTTCAGCGTGGAGTTCTCCCTGATCGTCACCGCCCAGCAGGTGGGCTCGTACAAGCCGGCGCCCGGGCACTTCCAGGTGGCCCGCGACCGCATCGCCGGCGCCCGCTGGCTGCACGCCGCGCAGAGCTACTTCCACGACGTGCGGCCGGCCCGGAGCCTGGGGGTGCCGGTGGCCTGGATCAACCGCCACGGCGAGCGCCGTCCGGCCGACGGGCCGGCGCCGGACCGCGAGCTGCGGGACCTGGCGGGGCTCGCGGACTGGCTGGCCTGATGGAGCGCCGCCGGCACGCTCCCCTGATCGCCGCGGCCGGCGGCCGGCGGGCCGGCCGGGCGGGAGGTGCCCGAACATGAGAGGCGTGGCCCTGGTCGGCGCGGGCGTGAGCAAGTTCGGCGTTCGCAAGGCCTCGTACCGGGACCTCATCTGGGAGGCGGGGAAGGCCTGCTTCGACTCGGTGCCCGGGGTGCGGCCCCGGGATGTCGAGGGGCTGGTCGTGGGCAGCGTCATGCCCGAGCGGACGGCCTTCCAGAGCCACATCGCGTCCCTGGCCGCCGAGGCCCTGGGCATCCGGCCGTCGGCGCTGAGCGCCCGGACCGAGCACATGTGCGCCTCGGGCACGGTGGGCATCCGCTACGCCTACGCCTTCATCGCGGCCGGCCTGGCCGACCTGGTGATGGTGCTGGGGGTGGAGAAGCTCAACCAGCCGGAGGGCGCCGAGGCCATCCTGAACATGGGCGCCGGCGTGGACCGCGAGTGGGAGGCGGCCTACGGGCTCACGGCCCCGCCGTGCTTCGCGCTGGCCGCCCAGCGCCACATGGCCGAGTACGGCACCACCGAGGAGCAGCTGGCCCTGGTCGGCGTGAAGAACCACAACCACGCGGTCCGGAACCCGAACGCCCACTTCGGCAAGGGCGCCACGCTGGACCAGGTCCTCTGCTCGCGCATGATCGCCACGCCGCTCCGCCTCTACATGTGCTCGCCGATCACCGACGGGGCCGCCGCCGTCATCCTGGCCAGCGAGGACCGGGCGCGGGCCCTGACCGACCGGCCGGTCTGGATCCGCGGCACCGGGCAGGCCCTGGACGGCTTCCAGCTCACCTCGCTGCCCGAGGACTACGCCCACTGGCCGGCGCTCAGGCGCGCCGCCCAGGCCGCCTACCGGATGGCGGGCCTGGGGCCGGCCGACGTGGACGTGGCCGAGGTGCACGACTGCTTCGCCATCGCCGAGCTGATCGCCTACGAGGAGCTGGGCTTCTGCGCCAAGGGCGAGGCGGGGCCCTTCGTGGCCGCCGGCCGCAGCGACTACGGCGGCGACGTGGTGGTCAACCCGCGCGGCGGGCTCATCGGGTGCGGTCACCCCCTGGGGGCGACCGGCGTGGCCCAGGCCGCCGAGATCTTCGTCCAGCTGCGGGACGAGGCGGGCGCCCGTCAGGTGCCCGGCGCCGCCGTCGGGCTCACCCACAACAACAGCGGGATGGGCGAGCACGTGGTGATGATCTATGGCCGCGAGTGAGGGCCGCCGTCCGTGATCGAGACGGTGGCGGTGCTGGGACCGGGGCGCATGGGCCGGCAGATCGCGCTGGCCTGCGCCCTGGGCGGCTGCCGGGTCCTGCTGATCGACCTCAAGCCCCGGCCCGACGGCCGCGCCGCGCTCACCGACGCGCGCCGCGAGATGGCTCGCGACCTCGGGCTGATGGTGGAGGAGGGCGTGATCAAGCCGGGCGAGGCGGCGCCGGCGCTGGACCGGGTCGAGGACCGGACCGACCTGACCGGCCTCGAAGGCAGCGACCTGGTGCAGGAGGCGCTGCCGGAATCGGTGGAGCTCAAGCGCGAGATCTACGGGCGCCTGCGCGGACGCCTGGCGCCGGCGGCGGTCGTCGCCTCGACCTCGTCCACCATCTCGCCCCGGCACCTGGCCGATGCCGTCGAGGGGCCGGAGCGGTTCCTGGTGGCCCACTGGCTGAACCCCGCCCACGTCGTGCCGCTGGTGGAGGTCGTGCCCGGCGCCGCCACCAGCCCGGCGGTGGTGGCACGCACGGTGGCCTTTCTCGAGCGCCTGGGCAAGACCCCCGTGCGGTGCGCCGACTCGCCCGGGTTCATCGGCTCCCGCCTGCAGGTGCTCCTGATGAACGAGGCCGTGCGCCTGGTCGAGGAGGGCGTGGCGGCGCCGGAGGAGGTGGACCGCGCCGTGCGGGCCGGCCTGGGCTTCCGCTACGCCTCGCTGGGCGTCTTCGAGTTCATCGACTGGGGCGGGGTGGACATCCTGGCCCGGGCCAGCGCGTTCATGACCCGCGCCACCGGCGACGCACGGTACCAGGCGCCCCGCCTGGTCGACGAGAAGATGGCGCGCGGCGAGCTGGGGCCCAAGACGGGCCGGGGCTTCTTCGACTATCCGGGCCAGGCCCGCGACCGCTTCGAGACGGCCCGGATGCGGCGCCTGCTGCGCCAGCTCGCGCGCTGGCGCCAGGCGGAGGGCGAGCGATGACCTACTTCCGCGCCATCGATCCCTTCCCGCTGCAGAGCGCGGACCAGACCCGCCTCCACCCGTTCTACGCGAGCCTGGGCGAGGGCCGGCTCACCACGACCGGCTGCGAGGGGTGCGGCCGCACCGCCTGGCCGCCCCGCCTGTTCTGCCCCGAGTGCGGCAGCGACCGGGTGCGCTGGGTCGCGCTGCCCGAGGAGGGCACGGTGCACGCCTTCACGGTGCAGGAGACGGGGCTGCCGGCGGGCTTCGACGGGCCGCGCGTGTTCGCCATCGTGAAGGTCGCCGGGCACCGCCTCTTCTCGGTCCTGGTCGACGCCGACCCGGCCCGGATCGCCCTCGGGCAGCGCGTGTGGTTCACGCCGCTGCGGGTCGCCGACGACGGCCGGGGCCAGCCCCGCTGGCTGCCGGCCTTCCGCCCCGAGGCGCTTGGCGGTCGCGATGGCTTGCAGTCCCGCCACGCCCGCCCCGATCACCAAAACTCGCGCCGGAGCGATCGTGCCCGCCGCCGTCATCATCATGGGCAGGATCTTGGGCAAATGCGCCGCAGCCACAACGACCGCCACGTATCCGCCCAAAGTCGCTTGCGACGTCAACGCGTCCATCCTTTGCGCGCGCGTCAACCGGGGGATCATTTCCATGCTGATCGCGCTCACCCCGCGCGCCGCCAGGTGTGAAACCAACGCGCGTTCTTTGAAGGGATCCAAAAAACTAATGTGAACGCAGCCTGGCTTCA
>JBBIIW010000166.1:0-6749 GCA_037446305.1 Candidatus Rokuibacteriota bacterium | reverse complement strand
GGCCGCCGCCCCGGCGCCGGCCGTGGCCGGGATGTCGTCGAGCTTGACGTCCACCGTGCCGCCCAGCGACTGGAGGAAGGCCGTCAGCGCCCACAGCTCCGAGCGGTTGAGCGCGATGGGGGGCTTGTCCACCGCCGGCATGATGGGCGGGTACCCCTCGACGACGAAGGCGGCGGGGTGGAGGAGCGACTCGATGAGGTACTGCTTGGCGCTCAGGCCGGGCCTGGCCCGCGCCGCCCGCGCGCCCACGCCCTGCAGGTCCGGGGCCCGGGTGCCCTTCTGGCCGATGCGGTGGCAGACCTCGCAGGTGCCCTTGGTCCTGTAGATCTCCTCCCCCGCCCGCACCAGCTGGGCCGGGGTGACGTTGCCGCCCTCGAGGCTCAGCTCCTGCGGCGGCAGGGACTGGATCTGGGGGATCGAGTTGGAGAAGCCCGTGTAGAGCCCCATGACGATCAGGGCCACCAGGCCGACCTTGAGGCTGACCGGCACGCGCATCCTACGGGCGATCGCTGCCGCCGGCGATGACGGGGGCCGGGGCGGCGCCGTGGGCCTTCTTCCGGCCCTTCTCGCCCAGACCGCCCAGCCAGAAGATGAACATCACCAGCGCGAAGAAGACGATGGTCACGACCGTGATGACGTTGGCCGCATAGCCGAGGGCGGGCGTGACGGCGTCCGGCGAGCTGTCGCGCAGCACGCCGTAGACGTGCCAGTGCTGCCGGATGCCCGAGCGGGCGAAGCCCATGAGGCCCATCAGCCAGGTGAAGGTGACGGCCAGCAGGATGAGCACGTACTGGGAGCGAGGGGCGATGGTGCCCCAGCGGATGGCGCCGGTGGACCGGGCGCCGCGGAACATGGGGATGTCGATGGCCATCACCAGGACGATGCAGGCCAGCACCGCCAGCACCTGGTAGACCGAGAAGCCGATGCGGACGATGGACTCCACGAAGTAGCCGTACACCCCGTAGAAGACCACGATGACGGCCGCCAGCCCGAAGGCCGCCCACTGCACGGCCATGCCGGTGCCGACCCAGGGCCGGGTGGAGATCTTGTTGGCCCGCCGGTAGAGCACGTAGGAGAGGAAGGTGGTCAGGATCATCAGGTTGACCACCGTGTTCTTCGCCGACATGACGCCGAAAAAGCCCAGGAAGGGGTGGTGGGTGCCGCCCATGGCCCGCGCCTCGTCGAACGTCACCACCATCGTGCGCGGGGTGGCCCAGATCATGAAGCCGATGGTGAGGATGAAGAGCATCGGCGGCACGAACTTCCGGTAGCGCTCGGAGCCGGGGATGCGCTCCATCCCCAGCCAGAGATAGTAGTTCGACCCCAGGAAGAGGATGCCGATCAGGATGGCCTGCACGATCCAGAGCCAGGACATGAAGCCGCCCATCATGGTGATGCCCATGGTCTGGTTGAAGGCGTAGATCTCCCGCCCCAGCCAGTAGCCGGCGAAGGGCAGCACGATGAAGGCGGACAGGGCCACGAAGTTGCCGACGTAGCCCATCCAGTCGTAGCGGGCCCGCTCGTCGTCCGTCTCGGCCGACAGGAACCGGAAGGCGGCGTAGGCGGCGGCGATGGTGCCGCCGAACACGATGTTGGCGATCAGCCGGTGGATGTTGATGGGCATCCAGGTGAAGTTGTTGATGGCCGCCCAGAGCGAGGTGAGCTGGCCGCTCTCGTTGACGCCGCCGGGCGAGATCATGAACGTCACCCAGGAGTTGGCCACGAACAGGATGGCGGTGCCGATGAGGTTGGACAGGACGCCCAGGCTGACGTGGATCCACTTCCGGGGCCCGCTGAGCCAGTCCCAGCCGTAGTACCAGAGGTAGACCACGAAGGTCTCGGCGAAGAACAGCAGGGCGTAGACCCAGTAGGTGGGGAAGAAGATGGAGGTCATGTACTGCCAGAAGCGCGGGTAGTAGCCCACGAACAGGAAGAGGAGGAGCGCGCCCAGCAGGGCCGTCGTGGAGAAGGCGGCGAACGTGAGCTTGACGAACTCGTGGGCCAGCCAGTCGTAGCGCTCGTCCCGGAGCCGCCAGCCCAGGATCTCGATGATGACGGCGAAGATGGGCACGCCCAGGATGAAGGCCGCGAAGTTGAGGTGGAGCTGGGCCACCCCCCACACGGCCAGCCGCGAGCCGAAGAGGGGAAACTCCCGGTAGGCGGGCTCGCGGGCGGCCTGCTGCGCCTCGGCGGGGAGCAGCGACACCACCAGGGCCAGGGTCAAGCCGCCGAGCCCGATGGCTGCCCAGCGGCGGACCTCCCACCAACCGCTCACCGACCTGGCTCCTCGGGCCGAGACAAGATCGATCGGAGTCCTGGCGTCGCGAGACAGACGCTTGTTCCAGAAGTCACATGAGTCGTTCGGGGGTGTTTTTAGGTCAAACGATCCACAGTGTCAAGCACAAACGGGGCATGGGAGATTTTGACACACCCCCACCCGGGCGCTAGCATGCCCTTGGGCCCTTCCGATGAAGCCGCGTCTCAGCCAGCGCCTGCAGTTCACCGTGGCGTACGCCCTGGTGGTGGCCCTGGTGCTGTCCCTCCTGCAGTCCTGGCTCCTGGCCCCCCGGACGGTGGAGCTGCCCATGTCCAAGTTCCTGGAGCTGCTCCGGGCCGGCCAGGTGGAGCGGGTGGCCCTGACCGAGACCGAGATCCGGGGGGTGGCGCGGCCGGGGGCCCTGCCCGCGCCGCCGGCGGCGCCCGGCGACCGGCTGCGGGCCCTGCTGGGCAGCGACGAGGAGCTCAGGGTCTTCACCGTCACCCGCATCCCGGCCGTGGACGAGCAGTGGCTGATCCGGGAGCTGGAGCAGCACCGCGTCGAGTTCGCCGGCCGGGTCCAGCACACCTTCTGGCGCGACCTGCTCTTCGGCTGGATCATCCCCCTGGGCCTGATGGTGGCCCTCTGGATGTTCCTCATGCGCCGGGTGGGAGGTGGCCCGACCCAGGCCCTGTCCTTCGGCCGCAGCAAGCACAAGATCTACGACCGCAAGGAGCTCAAGACCACCTTCAACGACGTGGCCGGCGTGGACGAGGCCAGGGCCGAGCTGGTCGAGATCGTGGACTTCCTCAAGAACCCCCGGAAGTACCAGCGGCTGGGCGGGCGCATCCCCAAGGGGGTGCTCCTGGTGGGTCCGCCCGGGACGGGCAAGACCCTGCTGGCCCGGGCGGTGGCCGGCGAGGCCGACGTGCCGTTCTTCACCCTGTCCGGCTCCGAGTTCGTGGAGATGTTCGTGGGCGTGGGCGCCGCGCGGGTGCGCGACCTGTTCGAGCAGGCCAAGGACAAGGCCCCCTGCATCGTCTTCATCGACGAGCTGGACGCCATCGGCAAGTCACGGGCCGGCAGCACCGGGTTCGTGGGCGGCCACGACGAGCGCGAGCAGACCCTCAACCAGCTGCTGGCCGAGATGGACGGCTTCGACTCCTCCAAGGGCGTCATCATCATGGCCGCCACCAACCGCCCCGAGGTCCTGGACCCCGCCCTGCTCCGCCCGGGGCGGTTCGACCGGCAGGTGGTGGTGGACAAGCCCGACGTCCGGGGCCGGGAGGCCATCCTCCGGCTGCACGCCCGCCACGTCGTGCTGGCCCCGAACGTGGATCTGGGCGTCATCGCCGCCCGCACGCCCGGCTTCGCGGGGGCCGACCTGGCCAACATCGTCAACGAGGCGGCCCTGCTGGCGGCGCGCAAGGACAAGGCGGCCGTGGAGATGGCCGACTTCGAGGAGGCCATCGACCGGGTGGTGGCCGGCCTGGAGAAGAAGAGCCGGGTGCTCAGCGACAAGGAGCGCGACATCGTCGCCCACCACGAGATGGGCCACGCCCTGGTCGCCTCCTCGGTGGCCCACGCCGACCCGGTGCACAAGGTGACGATCATCCCGCGGGGCATCGCCGCGCTGGGCATGACCTACCAGCTGCCCACCGAGGACCGCTTCCTCATGACCCGCAGCGAGCTGGAGGACCGCATCGCGGTCCTGCTGGGGGGGCGGGTGGCCGAGGAGCTCGTTTACGGCGAGGTCTCCACCGGCGCCCACAACGACCTGGAGCGGGCCACCGACCTGGCCCGGCTCATGGTGATGAAGTACGGCATGTCCGAGCGCGTGGGCCTGGCCACGTTCGGGGAGCGGGCGCCGCTGTTCCTCAAGGGCAACGGCGCGCCGTGGGCGGGCGAGCGCGAGTACAGCGAGGAGACGGCCCGGACCATCGACGCCGAGGTCCGGAGCATCCTGGACCGCACCCACGAGCGGGTGCACGGGATCCTGACAGCCAAGAAGGCGGTCCTCATCGCCGGGGCCGCCGAGCTCAAGCGGCTCGAGACCCTGGAGGGCGAGCGCCTCCGCCGGGTGCTGGCCGGCGAGACACTGGAGAGTCAGTCATGATGACGCTGAAGCGGAAGACATTCCTGGTGAGCCTGGTGCTGGCCGCGCTGACCGGCATCGCGCTGGGCGCCTTCGCGGCCGGCGGCGACCGGCCGGCGGCGCCCATGACGCAGGCCCCGATCCTGCCGGTGCAGATGCCGCTCACCACCAACACCTTCGCCAAGGTGGCCGAGGCGGTGAAGCCGGCCGTCATCAACATCAACACCGTCTCCAAGGGCGGCCCGAGCGGTCCCGGCGGCCGGACCCCGTTCGAGGAGTTCTTCGGCGAGGAGTTCTTCCGGCGCTTCTTCGGCGACCTGCCCGAGCGCATCCCCCAGCGCAGCCTGGGCTCGGGCGTCATCGTGGACCCGAGCGGCATCGCGCTCACCAACGCCCACGTGGTGGAGCGCGCCAGCGAGATCGAGGTCATCACGCTGGACGGCAGCAAGCACAAGGCGAAGGTCGTGGGCGTGGACCGGAAGACCGACCTGGCCGTCCTCCGGCTGGACGACGGCAAGAACAGCTTCCCCTACGCGCGCCTGGGGGACTCCGACAAGATGCAGGTGGGCGACTGGGTGATCGCCATCGGCTCTCCCTTCGGGCTGCAGGCCACGGTGACGGCGGGCATCATCAGCGCCAAGGCCCGGCAGATCGGCGCCGGGCCCTTCGACGACTTCCTGCAGACCGACGCCGCCATCAACCCCGGCAACTCCGGGGGCCCGCTCGTCAACATGCAGGGCGAGGTCATCGGGATCAACACGGCCATCGTGGCCGGCGGCTCCGGCATCGGCTTCGCCATCCCCTCCAACATGGCCAAGAAGATCTACACCGAGCTGCTGGCCAAGGGGAAGGTGACGCGGGGCTGGCTGGGCGTTTCCATCCAGCCGCTGACCCCCGAGCTGGCCGAGTCCTTCGGGGTCAAGGACGAGAAGGGCGTGCTCATCTCGGACGTGGTGCCCGACAGCCCGGCGGCCAAAGCCGGCTTCCAGCCCGGCGACGTCCTGCTGGAGTTCAACGGCAAGAAGATGGAGGGCCCGGCCGACCTGCAGCGCGCTGTCGGCCTCACCAGCCCCGGCACGGCGGCCCGGGTGAAGGTCTGGCGCGACAAGGGCGAGAAGACGCTGGAGGTGAAGATCGGCGAGGCCTCCGAGGAGCGCGAGGCCCGCGGCCCCGGCGGCCGCACGCCGCGCTCGCGGCTGGGCCTGGACGTGCGGCCCCTCACGCCGGAGATCGCCCGCCAGCTCAACCTCCGGTCCACCGAGGGCGTGGTGGTGGTCCGGGTGGAGGAGGACAGCGCCGCCGCCGAGGCCGGCATCCAGCGGGGCGACGTCATCCGCGAGATCAACCGCCAGAAGGTCCGCACCGTGGCCGACTTCGAGCGCCTGACCAAGGACGTCAAGGAGGGCGACCGCCTCACCGTGCTGCTCCAGCGCGGGCCCATGTCGCTCTACGTGGCCTTCACGGTCAACCAGCCGTAGGCGCCCGGCGGGGGGCTCGACACTTCGCCTATACCGCGTGCTGGGCGACCGCTTGCCTCGTCGCCCTGGGCCTGCTGGTCGCCGGGCCCCGGGCCTACGTGATCACGGGCCTGCCCTACTGGCGATTCCTCGCACGGCCCTGGAAGCTCACCACCTTCGCTGTCGCCGCCGCCGGCTTGATCGTGATCGCTCCGTACACGGGCGATCCGACGTGGGACCACGTCGACGCGGCCTTCATGTCGATCCTCGCGTTCGGCACGGCGCCCTGGGCGGTCGAGACGCTGTACCGAGCGGTTCGCGACCGCGTGCCGCGCCGGCAGACGTTCGTGGCGCTGTGCGTCTGGCTCTTTTCGGCAAGCTGGTCGTACGACCTGTACCTGCTCGTCCGTGACGGCCACTATCCGGTGACCTGGTGGGGGCGTCCGTTCACCCGCCTGGCGGCGCCCGCCCTGCTGCTGATGCTCGTCGTCAGCCTGTTCATCGCCTCGTTTCTCGTCTCCTTCCTGACTCCGAGCAGATGAACCCGGTCGTCGCCGTGGCGCGTCGGACTTGCCGAGCGTCCGCCATCGCGACGACCCACAGTCGAAGTGCTGGACGTCGCCGCGCCGCGAACAGGAGAGGCTGCCGCCCCAGCGCCGCGGAGCCGAGGAGACGGTGCCGCACGTGTGGCCGTCGACTTGTCTCTCGGTGGACGCCCAGAACCGGCCAGTCGTGGACGCCTGAAAGCCGGCCAGTGAGGTAGCGCGGCCCCAGGACGTTGAAGGGGCGGGGAGGCCTGTGGCTCCTCGCCGGAATAGCAACTTCCTGGGGAACGACCGGCAGACTCTCGTTCCGGGGCGGCTCGGGCGGCCGCTCCGCCGCATCGAACAGGCGACCGGCGCCCGTCGCGAGACGCAATCCCCTTCCTCCGGGGCGTCGG
>JBBIIW010000165.1:0-6777 GCA_037446305.1 Candidatus Rokuibacteriota bacterium | reverse complement strand
GTGTCGAGGAGCAGGCAGCGGGCCAGCTCGGCGGCGCCGCCGGCCGTGAGGGCCGGCGCCAGCCGTGTCTTGGCCGCTCCCGGCCGGGGCGCCTTGGCGACGACGACCAGCGCGACGGGCGGTCTAGTACGCCCCACGCGCCCGCTCCTTGACCGGCAAGACCTCCAGGCAGGAGGTCCACCAGCCGGTACGGATCGTCTCCACGAACTCGGGCGGCAGGCTCGCGCGCTCCATGGCGCGCGCCAGGCCCTCGTGATCGTACGCGACCGGCACGAACTCGACCTGCAGGTCGGGAGTGGCCGTGACCAGCGTGTACCAGACGCGGGGGGTTCCATCGTTCTCCGGCCGCCCGACGGCGCCGGCGTTGATCGCGTGGCGCCCGCTGGCCAGCGCCCGGTGCCACTTCAAGCCGGTGTGGGCGAAGCACAGGACGTCGGTGTCGAGCTGCCGGCACCAGCGCTCGAGGAGGCCATCGGGCGTCGTGCTCTCCCACAGGAACTCGTTGATCTGCCGCGGGGAGCCATGGACGAGGAGAAGGCGCCAGGCCCCCACGAGGATCCGGCGCTGCGGCGGCAGCGCCGCCAGCCGCCGCCGCGTGACCGGTGAGGTGTGGCGGACGGTGTACGCATAGGAGACCCGCGCGAACGCGTTGTCACGGGGGTCGGTGTAGCCGCACCCGCAATCGGCCGCCCCCTGAGCCACCGCGAGGTCGTAGTTGCCCTGCACGCATTCGGCCTTCGCCGCGTCGAGCAGCGGGAAGATGGCGTCCGGGTGGGGCCCGAAGCCTCCGAGGTCCCCCAGACAGTGGATGGCTTCGGCCCCGCGTTGGCGGGCGTCGGCCAGCACGGCCTGCAGGGCCAGGTCGTTGGCATAGATCCCCCCCAGGAGGGCGATCCGACTCACGCGTTCCGGCATGTCAGCGCGGTCTCGTGACACGTCACGCAGGCGCGATGGGCGAGCGTGACCGGCCCCAGGGCGTCGGTCAGGCGCGCGGTGCCGACACGGGCGACGGCAAGGCCGGCCAGGATCGGGCAGGCGTAGATGCCGCCGGCGGCGACCACCCGGGCCTGCGCGCACTCCAGCCGATCGGTGTCGACGCCATCGAGGTCGGCGGGCGACAGGCGGCGAGACTCGCCGCCGTCGCAGCGGCCGAGGGGGAGGACGGGCAGGATCTTGATGCGAGGCCGCTCGACGCCGGCCGCGCGCAGTGTCGCTCGCAGGCGGCCGTAGAGCGGCTCGGCGCGGGGCGTCCGGTCGAGCCCCTCGACCGCGGTGACGATGGGGTGGAGACCCCGGAGGCTCAGGCGGCGGGCGGCGGCCAGGACGCGCCCGAAGGTGCCCCGGCCCCGGATGGCATCGTGCTCCTCGGCGGTCGCTCCGTCCACGCTCAGCCGGATCTCGAGCGAGTACGCGCTCCCGGCGGCCAGGATCGCCAGGCGATCGGCCAGCCCGTCGTCGATGAGCGTGCCGTTGGTGAGCACCGTCGTGGGCGCGACAGCGAGCGCGGCCTCGAGCAGCGGCAGGATGTCGGGGTGGAGAAGCGGCTCGCCGCCCGTGAAGTAGATCTCCCGGACGCCAAGGCTCTCCGCCTCCTCGAGGTGCGCCCGCACCACGGCCGACTCGAGCGGCGCCAGCCAGGGGTCACGCGGCCCGCTGCTGTTGAAGCAGTGCCGGCAGCTCAGGTTGCAGAGCGTGCCCGCGAGCTGAAACCAGACCGCGCGCAGATCGTGGAGCGGGACCGCGGGGAGGCAGGTGGCGCGAGCCTCCGACATGGACGGCGCGATCACCAGCTCTCCTGACGGGGCGGGGCCAGGATGTCGAGGAAGCGGTCCTCCCCGGCTCGGGACAGAGCCACCAGGCGCACCCCCGCGTCGGCCTCGAGCGGCCCGGTGGCCACATCCAGCGCCGGCCCGGCCAGATCGGCCGACTCCCAGCACCTGGTGGGCCGTCCCCTGACCGCGTCCCAGACGTAGCCGACGACGCGGCCGGCCGCCCACGCCGCGGTGCCCCCACCCGATCGGGTTGCCGCCTGCGGAGGGTTGACGAACGTGACGACCACGGTCGCGCCGCCCGTGTCACGCACCGCGAGGACGCGCCGGCCGACCGAGCGCCAGGCGGTCATCTGCTCGGGGTTCGCCCCGAAGCTGCGCCGCCGTGGTCCCGAAGACCCATGAACCTGCACGAACCCCGATCCCGGCCCGACGCCGAGGCTTTCGTCGCTCTCGCCACGGAGCCCACCCCCCTCGTCGTGAACCCGCAGCTTTCCATCGCCGCCAACCAGCGCCAGCTCTTCGTGCCCGTCACCGTCCAGGTCACCGGTGGTGAAGGTGTAGAAGAACCCGAGCCCGGCCGTCGTGAAGGCGAGGGTCCCCACGCGGTGAAAGCCTCCCGGGCGCCACGCGAGCGTCTCGACAGGTCCCGCGAACGGCGTGTCGGCGCCGAGCGACTGGGCCAGCAGCACGGGCGGCCCCCCGGGACGGGGGAGCACTCGCAGGTGACGCGCCAGCGGGGGACCGAGGGGCTCCAGGCGGCCGCCCCGAAAGCCCAGAACGTCGGAGAGGACGTCCGTGTCCACGTCGGATCCACGGGAGCGCGTGCGGACGGCGGTCGTGATGACCTCCGCCTTGCCGTCGCCGTCGATGTCCGCGGCGTCGACGTGCAGGTACGTGGTGAGAATCGGCAGCGGCGCCCCGGTGGTCAGGAGCTCGGGCTGCCGGCCGGTCCAGCGGTAGGCGATGACCTGGCGGTCACTGATCGCGACCAGCTCGGCCCGGGCGTCGCCGTCCAGGTCACCGATGGCCAGCCCGTTGATGACGTGAGGCAGCGAGAGCCGGAGCGCTCCCTCGCCGCCGCGCTCGGTCGGATGCCAGGGCGTGGCGCCACCGCACGTCAATCCGCTCCGAGAACCCGGCAGCGGCCGCGAATCTTCCCGCCGCCGAGCGACGTCCACGGGACGGTGGCCCTCGATGTCAGCGGGCGAGAGGCACCAGCGCGTAGCTGCCGAACTCGTAGGTCACCCGGTGCCGGGCGCCGTGGCACTCGATGATGTCGCCGGGCTGCACCTCATCCGGCAGCAGTACGATCTCGTTCCCGATCGGACAGCTCGCCGTCTTGACGGCCTGGACCGTCCAGCCACCGTCGGCGCGAATCGCCCGGAGCGTGAGGCCGGCGCAGTTGGGGCACGAAAACGTCTCCCCGCTCTCGATCCCGGCCGGGATCTCGATCTCCTGGCCTCAGCCCGAGCACCAGACCCGGCGCATCTTATGACCCGACCCCGAGCAGCCGCTCGAGGCGCCCGCGATCGAACCCCACGATGACCTCGTCGCCGATCCTTGTCACCGGCGTCGCCCGGTAGCCCATCCGGATCAGCTCCTCCCGAGCCGTCGGATCCCGGCTGATGTCCTTGACGGTGAACGCAATACCCTTGTGAGAAAGAAACTCTTTCTCATGCTCGCAGGCCGCTCATCCCGGCTGCGTGTAGACGACCACCTCTCGCGGCATGGGGCCCTCCTGGTCGATGACGCGAACCCACGCATAGAGATGCAGGCGGGCCGGCGGAGGGTTCGCGGCGAATCCTGGGAACCCGGCCGGCATCTGAACCGGATGATACATCCAGGAGCGGGCGGTCGCCGAATAGGAGCGGGCGGTCGCCCGAAGGAGGGGATGCGGGAATGAGGATTCGAATTCTTGCCCCGGGGCTGGCGCTGCTGCTGCTCGCCGTCCCGGCCCTCGCCACGCCGGACCGTGCGGCGGGCATCCAGGCGCCACGCGGGGAGGACATCCAGGCACCCCGGGGGGAGGACATCCAGGCGCCCCGGGGGGAGGACATCCAGGCGCCGCGAGAGGGGAGCTTCAGGCGCGATGACCGGTCTTGACGCTCACCGGAGGGCGTCGTCAACCGCGATGATCGCCAAGGAGGGTGGAAAGCCCATGCGGATCAACTGGACCCGGGCCGTGCTGGCGGGGCTCGCCGGCACGCTCGTCTTCGACGTGCTGGGGTTCTTGCTCAGCGGCCAGTGGTGGAGCGTTCCCGGACTGCTCAGCGCGAAACTCGGCATGCCGCTGGCGGCCGGAGTGGTGGCCCACTACACCAACGGCGCCATTCTGGCCGTCATCTACGCCGGCGTGGCGCCCTCGCTGTGGGGACCGGACTGGGTGCGGGCGTTGACCTACATGACCGCGCAGACCGTGTTCGGCGTCTGGCTGTTCATGCTCCCGCTGCTCGGTATGGGGCCGGCGGGTCTGGGGGCGAGCTCGATGGTGCCCATCAGGACGCTGGTCAGCCACTGGGGCTACGGGCTGGCGCTGGCCGTGCTCTATCCCCTGACGGGGCAAGGGGTGTTGTCACGGCGCAGCCCGGCGCCCGCCGCGCGCGGCGTGCCGGTGAAAGGGAACTCCTAGTGGCCGAGGCCGGTGGTGCGGCCCGCGGCCGGGTGCGAGCCGCCACCGCTTCCGGCCCGGGCATTGTGGTGCTAGGCTGGATGACGCCCACGGGGGACAGGGGTGGTCGTGATGGACTATCGGACGCACGAAGCTCACGAGAACGATACGGCAGCGCTTCGACGGGGCGAGCCGCCCGGCCCTTGCTGACCCACCACGGCACTGGCCCTTCTCGTCGGGAAGGGGATCCGGGCGCTGGGGCGTGGCGCGGTGGGGGTGCTCGGGCGGCTGGCAGCCGCCGGCGGCGCGAGGTTAGCGTGGCGGACGGAACCACACCCGATCGGGCCGACGCGCCGGACGACGCCGCCCTCGTCGCACGGCTGAGGACCCGCGACGAGAGGGCGATCGAGACGCTGATCGCCCGGTACGAGACGCGCGTGTTCGGCCTCGCCCTTCGGCTGACCAGCAACCGCCAGGACGCCGAGGAGGTGCTCCAGGACGTCTTCTGGCAGATCCTGCGGCACATCGATGCCTTTCGTGGCGACGCGAAGCTGTCGAGCTGGATCTACCGGATCACGACCAACACCGCGCTCATGAAACTCCGCAAGCGCGCCGGGAGCCGTGAGCTCCCGCTGGAGGAGTCGCTGGGGCCGGCCATGAGCGCCGAGGGCCAGATCGTGGAGGCCGTCCCGGACTGGACGCGGCTGCCGAGCGACGCGCTGGAGCGAAAGGAGCTGGCCCGACACCTCGCGATGGCCATCGAGGAGCTGCCGCCGGACTATCGCGCGGTCGTCGTGCTCCGGGATGTGGAGGGCCTCTCCGCCGCCGAGGCCTGCGAGGTGCTCGACCTCTCGCTTCCGGCTCTGAAGAGCCGGCTCCATCGGGCCCGGCTTTTTCTGCGCCGGCGACTGACGGAGCACGCGACCGTCCGCCACCCCGCTCTCGCCCAGACGGCGCCACCCGAGGACAACGATGCTGCGCTGCCGTGACATCGGCGAGCTCCTCCACGATTACCTCGAAGGCGAGCTCGAGCCTGAGGTCCGGCGACAGCTGGACGCGCACCTGGCCGACTGTCCCGGATGTCTGAGCTTCCTCAACACCTACCGGCACACCGTGTCGGTCGCGCGGGATCTGCGGTGTGAGGACATCCCCCCCGAGCTGCGGGAGAGGCTGCGGACGTTCATCGACCAGAGGGTCCAGCGCCCCGGCGTGCTGGGGCGGATTCGCCGACGACTCCGCGAGTATTTCTAGATGATTCCGAACCCCGGACGGGGACTCGGGCGCGGGATGGCGGCACCGCGCACCGTCCCCGGGCCGCGCCTCCGCGCGTTCCTGCGGCAGCACACGAGGTCGTAGCGCCCCCGGATTCCTACCGGGAGCGGGAGAAGAACTCCGCCAGCTCCTGGCGCAGGACCAGGCGGGCTCGGTGGAGGCGCGACTTGACGGCCGCGACCGTGATCCCGAGGGCGTCGGCCACCTGCTCGCTGGTCAGCCCCTCGACGTCCCGAAGCACGAGGACGATCCGCCAGTCGGCCGGGAGGTGCCCGATGGCTCGCTCGAGCGCCGAGCGCGTCTCCTCGGCGACGGCTGGATCCTCGAGCCGGGCCGACCAGTCCAGGACGGGGTGGATGTGTCGCCCCTCGCCGTCGAAGACCGGGCGCAGCGGCTCCAGGGAGACCTCTCTGTGCGCCCGCCTGGAGCGCAGTCGCTCGTAGGCCGCGTTGGCGGCGATCCGGTAGAGCCAGCTCGAGAACGCCGCCTCGCGGCGGAACCTCCCGATCTTCAAGACCACCGTCATCAACACGTCCTGCGTGACCTCCTCGGCGTCCCGGGGATCGCCGAGCACCCGGCGGGCGACGCGGTGGATCCACACGCCATAGCGGTCGACGAGCGCCTCCACCGCCGCCGCCTCGCCCCGCTGGAGCGCCTCGACGAGCCACCGGTCGTCACCAACGGGCTTCCGGATCATCGAGCGCGTCTCCGCCATCACCCCGGTAACAACCCGACGCGGCCGGAGATTCCACCTGGACGGAGGAAATTCCCTCGACGTGTGCAGGGTTACGGTGGCAGAAGTACTGACCGTCGCGACGTCGCATGGACCGGAGCTCCGGGGGCTGATGGCAGACTGGCCGAGGCCGGGCGGGACGCGGAAGGACGAGGAGGAGGATCCGGACCGCGTCCACGACCTGGTTCTGGTCACCGCTCCAGGGTTTCGACGTCTGCCGCAGCGTGACGCAGGTCCATGCGATGGGCATCCGCTCGCTGGCGCCGACGGTGGTGGCCGGCCTGTTCGCCGGGATGGTGGTGGCCCTTCAGGGCGCCCATGAGCTGGCGCGCTTCGGGGCCAGCCTCTACATCGGGCCGGCGGTCGCCCGGTCCATCGCGCGCGAGGCGGGT